>NZ_JBEXSD010000002.1:0-191477 GCF_040613495.1 Nocardioides sp. NPDC006273
TGCTTGACGAGCTCGGAGCGCTGTTCCTTGATGAGCACGGCGCGGGTGCGGAAGTCGGGGTCGTCGCTGTCCAGGGCCTTGGCGATGACTGCCTTCACGGACTCGGCCTCGATGCGGGCCTGGGCGGGGTCATAGACGCCGCAGGGCAGGTCGCAGTGGGCCGAGACCTCGATGGTGGGAGCGAAAAGTCGCATGCTGGTTCCTTTCGGTGGTGATGTGGAAAGACCGTCGATGCCGACGGTCAGGAAGCCTTCTCCGGCAGGATGCGGCCGAGCGGGAGGGGGCTGACCGCCGGGCCGAGCGACCAGTAGCGCCGGTCGTGGTGCAGGAGCGGCTCGGAGCTCTCGCCGAGCTCGATCGTGTCGACCTCGAGCAGCACGAGCCAGGCCTCGCCGGCAGGGACGACGCGGGCGACCCGCCCGTAGAAGCTCGCCGCGGCCCCGTCCAGGACCGGGGGTTCCCCTTGGGGGAGTGCCCAGCGTTGAGCGACGGTGAACCGCGGTGCGGTCCGGTCGGCGAACGCTGCCGCGACATGGGCCTGGGACTCGGTGAGGACGTGCACCGCGATGCGGTCGCTCCCGGTGAGCGCCGGCCCGGAGCGGCCCGACCGGGAGACCGAGAACGACAGCATCGGCGGGTTCGCGCTCACTGAGGCCACGCTCGAGACCGTTGCCCCGACGGGACCCGTCTCGGTCGAGGCGGCCACGACGGCCACACCGGTCGGGTAACGGCGGAATCCGGCCTTGAACTGGTCGGTGAGTGTGTCGCTCACACCCCCTCCTCTCTCTTTCACTGCGACGCTAGGACATCAAGTCCGGTTGAGGTCCAGTCATCCACGGTGTGATCGCCGACTCACCTCGCCGTCCGCGCCTGAAAGCATGTGATGTGCTTGGGGTGCTACTCGTTAGACTAGTTACGCACTCGTTATACAACTAGGTCGGGTGTCGCCGTGGCCGACCCCAGCGCCAGTCGCCGATGCCGTGGACGGATGTTGCGGACTACTACGACTTCGAAGGTTTGACGTCGGTCGCCTAATCTTCCCCAAGAAACGCTCTGCCTCACGATCTAAGGAGTCCCTTCGTGGACGTCTCACCGCTCATCTGGTGGTTGACCATCGGTATCGCCAGCGCTGTGCTGCTCTTCGACGTACTCGTGATCGGCCGTCGGCCGCACGAGCCCTCCCGTCGGGAGCTGGTCGTCGCACTGAGCGTCTACATCGGCCTGGCCATCCTGTTCGGCATCGGTGTCTTCGTGTTCTCCGGCCCGAAGTACGGCACGGAGTTCTTCGCGGGCTGGTTGACGGAGTACTCGCTCTCGGTCGACAACCTGTTCATCTTCATCATCATCATGTCGAAGTTCGCGGTGCCGAGGCAGTACCAGCAGAAGGCGCTGCTGATCGGCATCATCCTGGCGCTGATCTTCCGCGGCATCTTCATCGCCGTGGGCGCGGCCGCGATCGAGAACTTCAGCTGGGTCTTCTACCTGTTCGGTGCGTTCCTGATCTACACCGCGGTCAAGCTGGCCAAGGAGGGCGGTGAGGACGAGGACGAGTACGAGGAGCCCGCCGTGGTGAAGTTCCTCGAGCGGCACATCCCGATGACCTCGCAGTGGACCAGCGCCAAGATGTTCATCCAGGAGAACGGCAAGCGGATCGCGACCCCGATGTTCGTGGTCATCTGCGCCCTGGGAGTCACCGACCTGCTGTTCGCGCTCGACTCGATCCCGGCGATCTACGGTCTGACCAAGGAGCCCTACCTCGTTCTGACCGCGAACATCTTCGCGCTGATGGGACTGCGCCAGCTCTACTTCCTCATCGGTGGCCTGCTCGAGCGGCTGGTCTACCTGTCCTACGGTCTGGCGATCCTGCTCGGCTTCATCGGCCTCAAGCTCGTCTTCCACGCGCTCCACGAGAACGAGGTGTGGTTCATCAACGGTGGCCACCACGTCGAGTGGGCCCCCGAGATCCCGATCTCGGTCTCGCTCAGCGTCATCGTCGGGATCCTGGCGATCACCACCATCCTGAGCCTGCTGAAGTCGCGCAGCATGAGTGCGAAGGAGCGCGACGACGCCACCGGACCGCGCAGCATGTGACAGAGCGCGGACAGCTCTGCTGAGCTCATCCCGAGCTCATCTCGTGGGCCCGCTCCGATCGGAGTGGGCCCACGGTCGTCCTCGACACCATAGGGTTGGCGCATGACCGTGGCAGCTGCTCCCGGGCCCCGCTGGCTCGGAGACGTCGGACAGCTGGCGTTGGCGGGGGTCCTCGCGCTGACCCTGCTCCCGGTCGGATGGACATCGGTGACCGAGGGCGACGTCGCGACGGGGTGGGAGATCGCGCTCCTGGTCGCACTGGTGACGCTGCACGCCTCCGTGGTCACCGCTCGACGCCGGCCGCTGGAGTCGTACGTCGCCGGGGCGCTGGCCGAGCTGGTGCTGGTCGCAGCTCCCGATCTAGGCGGGCCGACGGCAGCTGCCGCCGGGAGCGAGTTCGGACCGGTGCTGTTGCCGAGCAGCCTGTGCTTCTTCGCGCTGCTCTACGCGGTGAGCGCTCAGGACCGGCGACCATGGCCCGGGGTCGCGCTCGGCATCGCACTGGTGGGCTGTCTGCTGACAGTCGTACGCGTGTGGCACTTCGACGGCACCGGCCTGCAGGGGTGGACCTGGTGGCTGATGGTGACCACCGCGACGCTGGCGGCCACGATGGCGGCGTGGGCGCTCGGTCGGTTCCGTGCCACCCGGGCCGCCTGGGCCGACCAGGTCGCCGACCGTGCGGCAGCCGAGGAGCGTCAGCGCATCGCGCGCGAGATGCACGACGTCGTCGCCCACTCGCTCGCGGTCGTGGTCAGCCATGCCGAGGCCGGCCGGATGGTCGTCGGGCAGCAGCCGGAGCGGGCGGCGGGGATCCTCGACACCATCGCGAACACCGGCCGGGAGGCGCTGACGGAGATGCGGGGGCTGCTCGGGGTGCTCGGCGGGCAGTCATCTCGACAAGCTCGATACATCGCCTCGACCGAGCCACAGCCGGGACTGACGGACATCGGTGATCTCGTCGAGCGGATGCGCGCAGCCGGCCTGAATGTCAGTCTCGAGACGGACGAGCCCGGTCAGGTCGCACCGGCCGTCGGCCTGACCGCCTATCGGGTCGTGCAGGAGGCGCTCACCAACGTCACCCGGCATGCGGGGCCAGGAGCAGCGGCGACGGTGTCGGTGCAACGCACCGGCCGCCATCTCCAGGTCGAGGTCAACGACGACGGGGTGGGCGCACAGAGCCCGCCCGGACGAGGCCTGCGCGGGATGCGTGAACGGGTGGCCGCGGTCGGCGGGACGCTCGAGACGGGGCCGAGCAGCGACGGGTGGCGGGTACGCGCCATGATGCCGCTATGAGCGAGCGTCAGCGAGCGAACAGCGTGAGCGAGCCGGAGAGCCCGATCCGGGTGGCGATCGTCGACGACCAGGAGCTGATGCGCTCCGCGCTGCGGATGATGGTGGAGAGCCAGGCCGATCTCGAGCTCGCCGGGGAGGCGGCCGACGGTCACGAGGCGCTCGCCCTGGTGCGTACGAAGCGGGTCGACGTCATTCTCATGGACCTGCGGATGCCGCGCCTCGACGGGATCCAGGCCACGGCCACGATCACGAGTGAGAAGCCTGCGACGAAGGTGGTCGCGCTGACGACGTTCGACCTCGACGACTACGCGTTCCCGGCGATCCGGGCCGGCGCGAGCGGCTTCCTCCTCAAGGACGCCCGGGCCGAGGAGATCGTCGAGGCGATCCGCACCGTCCACGCCGGTCACGCCGTGGTGGCGCCGTCGACGACGCGACGCCTGCTCGAGCACGTGGCGACGGCGCCGGCGGCCGACAGCGGCCGGGCCGCCGACATCCGGGCAACCCTCACGCCCCGCGAGCTCGACATGCTGCTCGAGCTCGCCACCGGCGACAGCAACTCCGAGATCGCCCGCCGCGTCCACCTCTCCGAGGCGACGGTGAAGACGCACGTCGGCCATGTGCTCGCCAAGCTCGGCCTGCGCGACCGGGTGCAGGCGGTCGTGCTGGCGTACGAGACCGGCCTGGTCGGTCGGGGTAACGAGCCTCATCCCAGAGGCTGAGGTGCCCGAGACCTGAGGGCGACGAGCCGCGGTCGCACGCAGGCCAGTGTGGAGACATGACCACACAAGCTCCCTTGAGAACCAGACCGCTGCCGTCGGGCGCCTACTCCGGCCGGCACTGGCGGATCCACGAGATCACCGAGGACTTCGACCTCGAGGACGTCTGGGCCCTGCCCGTCCAGGGCGGCCCCGACGACCTATCGCGCTTCGTCACAGCGATGATGGCCGATGATGACCGCGACTTCCCGGCGGCGTACCGCTTCCTCTTCGCGGTCCGCTGGGCGCTCGGCAGGATGCTCGGCACCGACGGCGACGAGCAGGGCCTGGGCGGACGGGTCGCGCCGCTGCGAGATCGTCTGCCCGAGGATCTCCGGAACCGTCCGGCACCCGAGAGCGACACCATCCCGTTCCACGCGCTCTACCTGACGGATCGGGAGTACGCCGCGGAGATCGCCAACCGCACGATGCACGGGGTCCTGCACCTCGGCTGGGTCGAGGACGACAGCGCGCCCGACGGTTTCAGCGCGCAGATGAGCGTGCTGGTGCGACCCAACGGGCGGTTCGGAGAGGCCTACATGGCCCTCATCAAGCCCTTCCGCTACGCCATCGTCTATCCGGCCCTGCTGCGCACGGTCGGACAGCGCTGGGACACGGCCAGGAGCGTGGCCTGATGCGCGCCCTGATGGAAGGAACGGAACGTACGCAGCACCGCTCCGTCGTGCTGCGCGCAGCACCCTGGGTCGCCGGCGCCTGGACCCTCGCCTTCGGCGCTCTGGTCGGGCTCGCCCTGCTGGGCAGGGCACCGGACCCGTGGGTCCCCGATGCGGCTTCGCCGCTCGGCGCTCTGAGCGGCACCCAGATGTCCTGGGTGATCGCGGTGCTGGCGCTCCTCGCCCTGGCTGCCGGGGGCGTGGCCGCGAAGATGCGGACACCGCGTACGACGAGGGCGACGGGATGGCTCCTGATCGTCGTCGGGCTCGTCGTGGCCGTGGTCGTCTCCGATGTCCGAGCGCTGATGTTCCTCGGCTACCTGCCCCAGGTCCTGCTGGCGATGGTCGGGGTCGGCCCGGGCGCCGGACAGCTCGAGTGGGGCCTCTTCGTCGACTCCGGTGTCGCTCTGGCGCACGCAACCGGCGGGCTGGCCCTGGTCGTCGCCGGCGTCTCCTTCCTCGGACAGGCCGAGCCGGGCGGGCGTCTGGACTGGGGCCGCTGGGCGCGCTGGGGGCGTCCTGCGGTGGCGGTCGCTGTCGTCGTACCTCTCCTCTATGCCGTCACCCGGATCGCCTGGGCGCTGAACATTCCGCTCGGGATCAGCGACGGGATGCTGGAGGAGCTCGGCGAGGCGAAGTGGGCCGGCTTCGGGCTCGCGGCATCCGCCGTGGTCGGGGCGGTCCTGACCTGGGGCCTGGTCGCGCGCTGGGGCGAGGTGTTCTGGCGCTGGGTGCCCCGCATCGGCGGTCGTCCGGTGCCGATCGCGATGGCCCTCGTGCCCGGGCTCCTGGTCGCCGGCGTGGTGATGTCCGCCGGGATCTCGTTCTGGCGGTTGGTGATCTCGGACGACCTCTGGCGGGTCCCCGGGGCGACCTCGGACTGGGCCGCGTGGGGGCCGGAGATGCTGTGGCCGCTGTGGGGCGTCGCGCTCGCCGTCGCCTGCCTCGCGTACCTGGGGCGGCGCACCTCGGTGCGTGGCTGACGTGACGGATCCCGCTCGACCTGGAACCACCGAGGTCGAGCGGGATCCGTGGGTTCAGCCCGTGACCGCGAGCTCGCCGAGCTCGGACCACTCCTGACCCGGAACGTCGGTGTTGACGATCCGCGGTGTCTCGGCGAGATGGCGCGGCAGGTCCGCCTGGGCCTGCTTGAAATGGGCAGAGGTGACGTGGGCAGCCCCGGCGTCCTGGTCCGCAAAGGCCTCGAGCAGGACGTACTCGTTCGGGTCGTCGAGGCTGCGGGCCCAGTCGAACCAGAGGTTGCCGGGCTCGGCCCGGGTCGCTTCCGTGAACGGGCCGGAGATGGCCGGCCAGTCCTCGGCGTACTCAGGCTTGATCCGGAAGCGGGCGGCGATGAAGATCATGAGCTCTCCTTCATGGATCGGATGGAAGTCACGAGAACTGGATGCCCCCGTCGATCATCACGGACTGGCCTGTCATGTAGTCCGAGTCCTCGGAGGCGAGGTAGGACACGAACGCGGCCACGTCCTCCGGAACCGACACCCTGCCGAGGTGGATCAGCTCCGAGTGCTTCTCGATGGCCGCGCCCTTGCGCAGGCCTTCGTGCTTGGCCAGCTCCTCGTCGATGTGGTCCCACATCGCGGTGCCGACGATGCCCGGACAGTACGCGTTGACGGTGATGCCGTGCTGTGCCCACTCCATGGCCGCGGCCTGGGTGAGCCCGCGGACGGCCCACTTGGAGGCGGAGTAGGGGCCGAGCAGCGCGAAGGGTCGGTACGCCACGATCGATGCCGCTCCGATGATCTTGCCGCCACCGCCCTGCTTGATCATCTGCTTCGCGGCGGCCGTGTAGCAGAGGTAGACACCGCGGAGGTTGATCGACATCAGGTGGTCGAACTCCTCGGGTGTGGTCTCGAGCAACGGCTTCACGTCGGCGATCCCGGCGTTGGCCACTGCGACATCGAGTCGTCCGAGGTCGGCGGCCACCCGGTCCACCATGGTCTGCACCGCGGTCGGATCGGCGACATCAGCCTCGATCGCGGTCGAACGCCTACCCATCGACTCGATCTCTTCCGCGAGGGCCTTGAGCCGGTCACCGTTGGCGCCGATGTCGTTGACTGCGACGTCGAGCCCGTCTGCGGCGAGACGTAGGGCGATGCCTTTGCCGATGCCTTGAGCTGCTCCGGTCACGAGGGCGACACGGGGCGATTCTGCGGTTGTGGACATGACTGCCTCCAATGTGTTCGGTACGAACTCTGTACGGCTGGGTTGCGTAGTCAGGGGACCAAGATCGCGCGGCCACGGACCCGGCCGGCGTCGAGGTCGGAGACGGCGGTCTGGAAGTCGTCGAGGGCGTACTTCTGGGTGTGCAGGGTGACGGCCCCGCGGGCGGCGAGCGCCATCAGGTCGCACAGATCGTTGTAGGAGCCGACCAGGTTGCCGATGAAGTTGATCTCGGCCGAGATGATGTCGATGGTCGGCACATCGATGTTCTCGCCGTAGCCCACGACGTGGTAGTCGCCCGCCTGGCGGAGCATCCGGACTCCCTCCGCGGTCGCGCCGCCTTCGCCGACGAAGTCGACGAGGACCTCGGCGCCGTGGCCACCGGTGAGGTCCTGGACCTGGTCGACCTGGGAGCCGTCGGCGACGACGCCGTGGTCGGCGCCGATGTCGAGGGCGAGCTTCACCGCGTCCGGGTTGCGGTCGACCACGATCAGCTCGGCCGGGCTGAGGGCCTTGAGGACCTGGATGCCGATGTGCCCGAGCCCGCCGGCGCCGATGACCACGCACCTGTCGCGCGGGGTCAGCCGCTGGGCGGCCTTCGCGGCCGCGTGGTAGGCGGTCAGGCCGGCGTCGGCCAGGGCGGCCACGTCGGCGGGCTCCAGGGAGTCGTCGATCCTCACCACCGAGCGCGCGGAGGTCTTCAGGTACTCCGCGTAGCCGCCGTTGGTGTCGATGCCGGGGAACTGGTTGAGCTCGCAGTGCACGTCGTCGCCCGAGCGGCAGGCGCGGCACAGCCCGCAGGTGATCAGCGGGTGCAGGATGACCTTGTCGCCCTCGGCGACGTTGGTGACGGCGTCACCGACCGCGTGCACCCACCCGGCGTTCTCGTGACCGATCGTGTAGGGCAGCGCGACGCCGGACTTCTCCGCCCACTGGCCCTCCAGGATGTGCAGGTCGGTGCGGCACACGCCGGCGCCGCCGATCCTGACGACGACGTCGAACGGGCCGGTCGGCTCGGGGGTCGGGACCTCGGCCATCGCCAGCGGCTGGTGGTAGCCGACCACCTGGACGGCTCGCATGGTGCTCATGATGGTGCTCCTTCTCGGTGCAGGTCGGTCAGAGGTACGAAGGCGGGCGAGGTGACCTCGTCGCCGTAGCGCGTCGCCAGCAGGCCGCGGCAGAAGTGCGCGTTGCCGTCGATCGAGATCCGGGTCGAACGCGCCCTCCGCAAGGCCAGCGGGATGTCGCTGGGTCGCTCGCCGGCGTGGTCGACCAGGACGTACGCCTCCGGCAGGTCGGGCAGCCCGAGGACCGCCCGGCGTCGCCGGAGCGAGGCGGTGAAGTCGTCGTCGGGCAGGTCCCCGAGCAGGACCTCGCCAACGGCGTCCTCGGCCAGGTCCGGCTGCCCCCTCAACAGCCGGGTCAGGCAACGCTCGAGCGCAGCCGTGTGAGCCTTGCGGTGGAACGTGGTCCGCAGCTCGTCCAGGGACGACTCGGCCTCGTGCCGGAAGGTGCCGACGTAGCCGGCATCGGCGGCCAGACCGGCGTTGATCAGATCGGAGTCGTGGTGGTCGTCGAGCTCGACGACCACGTGGTCGGTCCACGGCAGCGCGGTCAGTGCGTCCTTGGCGTCGCTCGCCATCAGATAGGCGAAGTTGGGCGAGCAGAACGACGTCGGCAGCCTCAGATGGACCTCGATCTCGACAGGCGCGCTCCCGGAGACGGTCAGCGACCGGACGAAGCCCAGGTCGGTGATGGGCTCGTCGAGCTCGGGGTCGACGACAGCGTTGAGCGCGGCGTACGCCTCGGCGGCGCGGGTGCTCTCGTGAGTCAACAGCGACATGTCACACCGCCGCGAGGTCGGCCCGCTCGGGCTCACGGGGACCCGTCGCGGTCTCGTCCGCCTCGGGCAGCCGCAGCTCGGCGGGCACCTCCAGGCCGTACATCTTCGCGGCGTTGAGGCCGAGGATCTTCTTCTTCTGCGTGGCCGTCAGCGGGGCGTACTCGGTCATGTCCTCGGGGATCTGGAAGTCGACGAACCGCTCGATCAGCCACTTCGGCGTCCAGATCGCGTAGTCGGAGGAGAACTGGATCCGGTCCTCGCCGATCCAGTAGACGAGCTCGCCGAGGATCTGCGCGAAGTAGCGCGGCCGGGTGTGGATGAACGGCATCGCCACCGCCAGCCCGCCGTGCACGTTGGGCTCCTGGGTGGCGATCCAGCAGAAGTCCTCGAGCCGGGGCAGGCCGACGTGCTCGACGATGAAGTTCAGGTCGGTGAAGTCGCTGGCGACGTGGTCGATGTCGGCGACATCGAAGGCGTCGCGGTCCAGCGGCCGGATCGTCGGGCCCTTGTGGATGTGGATGTTGGTGATCCCGAGCTTCCGGCAGGCCTCGAAGTAGCGGTACGCCCACGGGTCGGTCAGCTTCCAGCCACGCGAGTCCCCGTGCCACTCGGCGGTGTAGAGCTTCACGCCCTTGAGACCGAACCGCTCGGCGTCGGCGTGCAGCTGCTCGAGCCCGGCCTCGCCGTTGCGCGGATCGAAGTGGTGGTTGTACGTCAGCCTGTCCGGATGCTCCGCGGCCAGCTGTGAGGCTTCCTCGGTCTGCCCGAAGCCGTTGGAGTAGAACTCGCCGAGGTGGGCAGGCTGGAAGATCGCGTGGTCGACGTAGCCGACCTCGAACAGGTCGTGCATCAGCCGCTCGCCGCCCTGGTAGAGGTAGTCCTCGTAGGACCATTGCTCCGACTCGGGGGAGAGGTTGCGGTGGTAGTCGTAGAAGCAGTCGATGAACTGCTTGCCGTGGATGTTGCGCTGGTTCTCCGGACGGGCGTCCCAGAGCGCGACGTGGGCGTCGACGATGAAGTACGACTCGTTGTTCTTGGTGTACATCGGGTCCTCCGGTCTGTGGCTTCCGTCACAGGACGCTAGGGCCGGGTCGGCGCGCAGATCAGGGGTGCGGCGTCTCAATGTGAGACCTCGACCGTCTCAATCTGAGACGCTGCCCGGCTGTCCCTGACCCCCGCCGGATGTAACGTCGATCACATGACAGGCCGCCATCCGATCGCGCAGCGCACCGGGGCCGTCGATGCTTCTGCACTGGCGCCTCGCGTCCGGGCCTCGTGGCAGCGCAGCCAGGAGTACGGCGTCTCCGTCGAGGATGTCGACCCGGTCTTCTCCGGCGCCTATGACCAGGAGTCGCTCTTCTTCCAGTGCGGCCAGGAGGTGCTCCACGACCTCCATCGCACCCTCGTCGGAGAACCGGTCAGCCTGATGCTCACCGACCCCGGGGGACTGGTGCTCAACCGCGTCAGCGGAGACCAGCAGCTGCTCCGGGACCTCGACGCGGTGCACCTGGCGCCGGGGTTCAGCTACGCCGAGCGTGCGGCCGGCACCAACGGGCTCGGTCTCGCGCTGGCCGACCGGACACCGACCGTGGTCCGGGCCGACGAGCACTACTCGCTCTCGCTGTGCAGCTACACCTGTGCGGCCGCGCCGGTGATCGACCCGGTCAGCGGCCGCCTGGAGGGCAGCGTCAACCTCACCACCTGGTCGGAGTCGTCCCACGAGCTGCTGCTGGCCCTGGCCCAGTCGGCGGCGAGCAACACCGCCTCGCTCATGGTCGCGCGTGCCCATGGCAGGTTTCCGCGGCCGGCTCCCCGCGGCGAGGTGTTCCGGGTCGAGGCGCCCCGGCTGGAACCGGGCGCAGGAACCCTCCGTGACCTCTCCACCGTCTGGCGCGAGGCGCTGGGGAAGGTGCGCGACGCGCTCGCCGTCGGCCGGCGGGTCGCCGTGGTGGGAGAGCCGGGGGTGGGGCGTACGACGCTGGTCGCCCAAGCCTTCCGCGACCTGCGGCCGCGTGACCGGATCCTGGCGGCGTCGGCCCCGGAGCCGGCCGACGCCGAGGCATGGCTGTCGCTGTGGACGCCGGAGCTCGCCAAGCAGGACACCGCGGTGGTCGTACGCGACGTGAACATGCTCCCGGCCTGGGTGGCCGAGCGGCTGCACGCTCTCCTGGTCGAGGCGGCGCCCGGAGCGGTCGCCGCGGTTCCGTTCGCGATGACCGCCGACACCTTCGAGGGCATTCCAGCGGCGCTGACAGACCTCGTCGACACTGTGGTCGAGGTGCCGCCGCTGCGGGAGCGGCCGGAGGACGTACTTCCGCTGGCGCATCGGGTCGGCCTCCGGCTGCGGGGTCGGGAGATCGCGCTGACCCCGGCTGCGGAGCGGGCGCTGCACGACCACGGCTGGCCGGGCAACGTCACCGAGCTCGTCCATGTCGTCCAACGTGCCGTGAGCGCCGGGGACCAGGTCGACCTGCGCCACCTTCCCGCTGACGTCCTCTCCGACACCAGGCGCCCGCTGTCGCGTATCGACGCCTTCGAGCGAGGTGAGATCGTCCGCGTCCTGACCCGGCCCGGGATCACCATGCAGGAAGCGGCCGCGGAGCTCGGGATGTCGCGAGCCACTGTCTACCGCAAGGTGCAGCAGTACGGGATTCGGCTCCGGCCGGGCTAGCCCGGCGGGCGAGTGGAACTCTTGGCCACGCCCAGGAGAACTCTCGGTTCAGACCGGGTCTGAAGGGCTGCTCACCAGGGACCATGGGCCCATGCGGATCCGTCCCCCACGCGCCGGTCGCCAGCAGACGAACCACCTGACCGGACAGGGCGGAACCGCCCTGGACGGTCGGAGTCTTGCCGGCCGGCTTGTCCAGGAACAACGACTTCAGCCCGACGAGGCCTCTGCCATCGTCGGCGAGATCGCGCGCATCCTCCTCGGTGGCCACGCCGCCGGGCAGGTGCACGGCGACATCCGGCCTGCCACGATCGCCCTGGTCGGCGATTGGTCCAGTGCCGAGGACGGCAAGGCCGTCCTGATCGGTGCGCCGGCGCCGCGTCCCGGGGAGAGCCTGCCCTACCTGGCTCCCGAGCAGATCGAGCGGCAGCGGGTCAGCGCCGCCGGCGACATCTACGCGCTGGGTGCGGTGTTCTTCGAGCTGCTCGCCGGACGTCCGCCGTACGCAGGGACCGAGCCCGAGCGGATCGGCTCGCTGGTGACGGTGCCCGGTCAGATCGACGGCATCGTCACCGCGATGCTCGCCGTCGACCCGGCCGAGCGGCCGCGGGCAGAGGAGGTCGTGGCCGTGCTGGAGAGCGGGCTCTCCGCCCCGCCGAAGAAGATCGTTCGGCCGTCCAGAGCAAACGAGCGCCGTACCCGGGTCGTGTCGTCCGCCCTGGGCGTATTGATGGTCCTGCTCCTGCCGGGGCTGGTCTTCGGCTGCTGGAGCACGCTCCGGGCCGGCGACACGATGTCGGACGTCGGGAGCGCCGTGCCGCTCGCCGCGATCTTGCCGACCAGCTTCCAGCTCGCCTTCGACCTCTCGATCGAGCGCGATGCGCTGCGGACCGACGCGGCGCTGACGGAGGACTTCCTCCAGATCACCGACAGATCCATCGAGGCCTGGACCGGCGAGGTCGAGGAGCTGGACACCGAGGGTGACCCAGGCCTGCAGCGGCGGATGGAGAGGTCGGCGGCCGCAGTCGAGAGGCTCTCCGACATCCGTGCGGCCACCCGGGCCGGGGACAGGTCCGGCAAGCTGGTGGCCGTCGAGGTGTACACGAACGCGGTCAACGGCCTCTTCGACCTCGCCGCCGAGCTGCCTTCGTTCCAGGACGACGAGCTGGCGAAGCAGGCACGGAACCTGGAGCTGATCGGATCCGTCTCCGAGGTGCTCGGGCTCGAGCGAAGGATCATGGCGAACGCCTTGCGGAACGGGCGGATCAGTGACCAGGGCATCGCCGACCTCAGCGTGGCTCAGGACTCCTGGGCGACCCATTCGGCGTCGATCTACGCACGCGCCGACCCGGCGACGCGGCAGACGCTCGACCGGATCTCCGGTCGGTCGTTCGAGGTCGGCTCGCACGCGGTCTCGTCCCAGCGCGCCGTCATCCGAGTGCTCAACGCACGGGCCGTCGAGGATGTCGTGAGGCAGTTGGAGGCGACCGCCGACGGCAGATCTGTGGACCAGCTCTGGCTGGCCGATGCGGCCCGCTACGTCCAGGACCTGAAGACCGTATTCGTCGACTCTGCTCGCCGGCTGGCCGAGGGCATCGATCGTGAGCACAGGGACGCGCAGAACCAGACGATCGCCTGGGGTGTCTTCACCGGCATCGCGCTGGTGGCGTTCGTCGTGCTCGGGCTCGCCCTGCTCCGTGTGCGAAGGCGAGCGGTTGATGCGTGAACCGCGAACATCAGCAAAGATCGGCCGACCCCATCGGTGCGTACACAAGACGCACGGGGTGTGAGTCCGACAACATATGCGCATGCGAACGCGCCCCCCGATCGCAGGCCGCTACCGCCTGCACCGACTGCTTGGCCGCGGCGGGATGGGCGAGGTCTGGCAGGCGGCCGACACCAGGCTCGAGCGCTGGGTGGCCGTGAAGATCGTGGAGATCTCTGCCGACCCCAAGGTGACCGAGCGCTTCCGTCGTGAAGCGCTCTCGACGACTGCGGCCAGCCACCCGGGCACGGTGCAGGTGCACGACGTCGGGGTCGAGGAGACCGAGTACGGCAGCATCGTCTACCTCGTCATGGAGCTGCTGCCCGGTCCGACGCTGGCCGACCGCCTCGAGAAGCAGGGGCGGTTCACCGTCGAGGAGGCGAGCGAGGCGATGGTCCAGGTCGCGCGTACGCTCACCGCGGTCCACGCCTCGGGGATCATCCACCGCGACATCAAGCCGTCCAACCTGGTCTATGACGGTGACGGCCGGATCCGGGTGCTCGACTTCGGCATCGCCCAGCTGGCCAACCATCAGGCCGAGCGGCTCACCTCGACCCGGCATGTGATGGGGAGCCTGCCCTACATCTCGCCCGAGCAGGCCGCCGACACCGTGGTGGGTCCGGCGAGCGACATCTACGCGCTCGGCTGCGTCTGCTTCGAGCTGCTCACCGGCCGGGCTCCCTACGCCGGCTCCGAGCCGGTCTCGATGATCTACCAGCATGTGACCGCACCGGTTCCGCACGTCAACGACGTGGTCACCGTGCCCTCCCACGTCGACGAGTTCGTGGCGTCGATGATGGACAAGGACCCGTCGCGGCGACCCACCGCTGGCGACGTCGTCGCCTTCGCGCGCAGGCCCGGGGTCGTGCCCGCGGTCGTCACCGGCAGCCGGGAGCTGTCCGCGCCCGCCAAGCTCGCGGCGATCGCCGCACCCAAGGCACTCTCCGCTCCCGCGCCGTCATCGGCGACAGCTGTCGCAGGGGCGGTGGAGTCGGCGCAGCGTACGCCTCGGTCTCATGCCGCCCCGAAGCCGAGCGTCTTGCGCACCCGGGTGCTCGGCGCGCTTCTGATCCCGGTGGTGATCGCCATGGTCCTGGGCGGACTGGCTTTCGTCGAAGCGCTCGAGGAGCGGGCTGTCTCCAACGGAGCGATGACGATCGCGGGCGCGCTCCCGGAGAGCTACGAGCTCGGGATGGACCTCATCTTCGAGCGTGACGCGCTGAGCTCGGACCAGGTCCCGGACGCGGTCCGGCAGGCCTATCGTCAGGTGACCGACGACTCGATCGAGGCGTGGCGCGACGACATCACCAAGATCGATCTCGCCGACACCCCGAGCCTGCGGGAGCGGGTCGAGCGCACCTACACCGTCCTCAAGGGCATCGACGCCTATCGCAAGGACCTCGAGGACGGCGACAAGGCGAGCACGGAGGCCGCCGTCGCGGCCTACACCGACACCGCCTACGAGCTGCTCGACTTCGCGACCGAGATGCCCAACATCCGAAACGAGAAGATCTACAAGCAGGTCACCAACCTCAAGTACGTCAGGTCGGCCGCCGAGTCCCTGGGCGTCGAGCGGGCGATCATGGTGCCGGCGCTGATGACGGGCCGGATCGATGAGGAGTCGATGAAGGCGATGAGTGAGGCGCGTACGTCCTGGCAGCTCACCTCACGCTCCTTCTACGCCGACGCCCCGAAGGCGACCCAGAAGGCGTTGGACAAGATCTCGGACGGCACCTTCGCGGACGGCTCGCGCGGCGTCGTCTCCCAGAACGCCGTCGTCCGGGCCATCAACGACGGCTCGCTCGAGCGGGTGGTGTCGGACCTGGAGAGGCAAGGGCCGGGGAGGCCGGCCGCGCAGGTCTGGTCCGAGGACATGGCCCGGTTCATCCAGCTTCTCAAGGACACGATCGTGGCGATGACGCTGATCGTCGCGGACGATGTCGGCGAGGAGCACCGCGACATCCAGACCAAGGTCGTCCTGAGCGGCATGCTCGCGGTTGCTGCCCTTCTCGCTGCCCTCGGGCTCGTGGCGGGGATCGTCCTCGTGCGCCCGCTTCGCGGGCGTCGGCGGTCAGTCGCAGACGTGAGCGGCGAGAAGCCGTGGAGACGGTCGCTCAGACGAGCGCGCTGAGGTTGGTGACCAGGACGTCCCAGCGGCTGTCGACGTCGAAGCCCATCTGGCTCAGCATCGCCCAGCCGAAGCCGACGATGGCGTAGAGGCTGACCGGGGTCATCACGACCCACTCGCGGATGGAGCCGGCGTCGCCGAGGACAGGAAGGGCGAAATGTCCGCCCCGCGTCCACATGTTGTCGAAGGGGAGCCATTTGTTGCGCCGCACCCACTTCGGCGGCTTGGGCTCGATCGGCCAGAACACCGGGATCCCCATCGTCGTCACGAAGTCGCCGAGCAGGTGTACGACGCAGCCCAGCGCGACTGAGAACGGCATCCACCACCACTCCTCGGGCGCGAAGACCGCGATCATGGCCGCCAGCGCCACCGCCGGGATCCAAGGCCACAGGACGCCCTTGCGGGTGAGCTTCAGCGCGTCCATCGCAAAGGCGACGAGCAGGACGCACATGATGCCCGGACCGATCAGGACGCTTCCGAAGGTCTCGGTCTCGAGCGAGAGCTTCCCCGCGCCCCAGGCGATGCCGGTGAAGGCGAGCACGCCGAGGATCGAGTGGGTGCCGTTGCGGTGGCCGCCGGAGACCCGTCCGACGATCTTGGTCACGCCTTCGGAGACCGGTGGCAGCGAGTGGGCGATCGTGCCGTTGTGGTGGTCCGCGTCCGGAAGCAGCGCGGCGCCGGCGCACACCAGGGCGCCGGTCATCACACCTACGTCCGAGACGCCCGGATACCATCCGAACGCGATCGGTGCCGACGATGTCACTGCGATCCACGCGGCCGCGCCCGAGGCCGCGTGATGCCCGCCCATCATGTGAAGTTGGTGTCCCTCTCAGTGCTCCCCGCCGTATGCCGCGGATGAACGTACCGGTCCGTGGGCTGAGGAGCGCGTGTTGGGGTGGCGTGTCTGGCGGCGAGATTCGAATCACTGTTCGAAAGATGATTCGCTAAGCGTTAGGGGATGCGGCGGAGGCGGCGGATTGAATATGCTGCCCCGTCATGACGACTCCCGGCACCCAAGGCGATGTCCGCCGCGCGCCGTGGACGTTCGAGACCGGCCGGTGCGCCGCGACGGTGACTCCGGAGGCGATCGAGTTTCGATTCATGGTCACCGCGCCCGACGGCTCGCTGAGCGAGATGCTGCTGTCGGTGGGTCGGCACGACATGCCGACGCTGCTCGAGGAGATCGCCTACGAGATGCCCGAGGCGCTCGAGTGGATGGCGGCCGCGATCATGACGGTCGCCAGGGACCGGCGGCTGGCCGAGGAGGCCTCGTCGGTTCGGCATCAGCGCGGGGCATAACCTCGGGCCCAGCCGGGTTGTCCCCCTGACCCAGAACTCGATCGAGGAGAGACCTGTGACCACCACCCACGACTTCAAAGCGACCGCCGCTGACGGCAGCACCGTCTCCCTCAGCGACTACAAGGGCAAGCTGCTGCTGATCGTCAACGTAGCGAGCAAGTGCGGTCTGACGTCGCAGTACGAGGGCCTGGAAGCGCTCTACCGGGCAACCAAGGACGCCGGGGTCGAGGTCATCGGGTTCCCGACCAACCAGTTCCTGGGTCAGGAACCCGGCACCGACGAGGAGATCCAGGAGTTCTGCAAGACGACGTACGACGTGACCTTCCCGGTCCTGGCCAAGGTGGACGTCAACGGGGAGGACGCCGAGCCGCTCTACGACTTCCTGCGCGCCGAGGCGCCCGGTGACTGGGGCCCGCACCTTGGTCAGTTCTACGAGGCGGTGAAGGACATCAGCCCGGCGACCGAGCCCGGCGACATCAAGTGGAACTTCACCAAGTTCCTCATCGGCCGCGACGGCGAGGTCCTCAAGCGCTACGAGCCGACAGTGACGCCGGAAGAGATCCAGTCCGACCTGCCCCAGTACCTGTAGCCCGCCGAAACGTCAGTTCTCGAGGTCGAGAGGCAGAAGGTTCTGACCTCTCGACGTCAGAAAGTGACGTCTCGGCGTTACTTCCGGGCCGGGAGGATCAGCGCCGAGGGGTGTGCCTTCGTGTGATGGACGGTCACGACGCCGGCGACACCGCGGACCAGCTGCTTGACGTTGGGCAGCAGGTGAGGGACGTCGTAGGAGTGGACGCTGACGCGGAGGCGGTGGCCCTTCTTGATCACCGCGCCGGTCGGGAAGACCTCGACGGGCACCCGGTAGATCTTGCCGGGAGTGACCGGCTGCTCGGCCTCACGGGTGAAGGGATGCCACGGCTGGACGACCTGACCGTTCAGCGTCCGCGACCTCGACGGCAGGACCGCACGATGGCGCAGGGTCTGCCAGCCGCCGGTGATGCGGTCGACGGACCCGTCGGGCGCGACATCCTCGACCGAGACCGAGATCAGGCCGTCGGTGCCGGTCGTGGAGACGGACAGATCGGCATTGAGCGGACCGGAGAAGGCCAGGTCGGAGGCTGCCGGAGACGTCTCGTAGGAGACCCCGAGCGCGTCGTTGATCCGGTTGTCGGTCTCGCAGCCGGGGATCGCGAGGGCGCCCGCGGTCCACTGCGCGGTGCTGCGCGAGCACAGCCCCTGCACCGGCAGCGGCACGATGGTGTCTCCGCCGACAGGCTTCAGGGCCGACCCGAGGGCGTACGACTTGGCACGGACCTCGCTCCCGAGCCACGACTGCATCGCGCGCCACTTCCCGGACCCGATCTCGTGGTAGGTCACCGGAGCGACGTCCCGGTCGAGGGTCGTGTCCGACAGGCCCATGAGGTGGGTGTCGAACCACCGCAGCGCCATCTCGTTCAGGCTGTTGATCCCGCTGCCCTCCAGGCCGGCGGCCGTCGCGGCCTCGGTGTGCGTCCACGGGCCGACGAGCAGCTTGGTGTCCACCCCGTTGCGCTGCATCCGGTCGAAGAGCATCGGGGCGCCACGCTGGAAGATGTCGTACTGCCCGGCCGTCACGAACGTCGGTACGTCGATCTCGTCGACCACGCTCAGCGGCGAGCGCTTCCGATAGAAGGGGCCGTCGTAGGCGGCGTCGCTGCCGAGTACCGCGCTGGTGAGCATCGGCACCTGGAACCCGAGCGCGCCGCCGACGTGCTGCAGCAGCGTGGTCAAGGTCGCCTCGGGGCGGGCCTTGTTCACCGCCGGCGGCACCAGCCCAGCGCCCGTGACGAGCCCGAACCACAACGGGATGAACCCGGCGTCGATCTGTCCGCCGGAGGCGACCACGTCACGGTAGACGTCACCGGCCGGCACGATCGGGAACATCGCTTTCAGTCCGCGCGGGTGCTGGGCGGCGGTGAAGAACTGGTTGATGGCCATGTAGGAAGCGCCCCACAGGCCGAGCTCGCCGTTGCTCCACGGGCGCTGCTTCGAGGTGGCCCAGTTGGCGACCTCGAGGCCGTCCTTCTGCTCGCGGTCACCGAACGCGTCCCACTGGCCGGCGGAGGAGCCGGTGCCGCGGACGTCGGTCTGCACGAACACATATCCGCGCTCGACGAAGTAGTCGCCACCGCTCCCGACGGACAGGTTCTTGTTGTAGGGATTCTGCGTCAGGATCACCGGGAACCGACCCGCCGCCGCGGTGCCGTCGGCCCTCGCCGGACGGTGGATGTCGGCCAGGAGCACGACCCCGTCGGACATCGTGATCGGGACATCCTTCTCTACGACCACGCCGTACGTCGCCGGCCGAGGCTTCCACCCGCCGACTCGCGCCTGCGGCTGGGCCGCCGGGGCAGCCCGTGGGACCTGGGGCGCAGCGGCCGGAGCGGCCGGCAGCGTACGCGCCAGGCTCTCGGCCTCGCCGGCCAGCGATCCGACGTCGGATGACGTCGGTGGCAGGAACGTCGTGACAAGAGCCAGGAACGGAAAGAGGAACGACAGGATGCCGAGATTCACGACTCACTCCCAGGGTGTGGTGGCCATCACACCCTCAAACGAGAAGTGCAAACGTGAGTTACGCGAACGTGCTCCGGTATTGGACAGCGAGACTAAGCGACTGCTGCTGAGGTCTTGTCGACCACAGGCGCGCCCGTGGCAGCCACGACCTCGTCGTACGTCACCCCGGGAGCCAGTTCGACGAGCTCGAAAGACGCGCCGGCGACGTCGAGGACGCCCAGGTCCGTGATGACCCGCTTCACGATCCCGCGACCGGTCAGCGGCAGGTCGCAGTCGGCCAGGAGCTTGGGGGCGCCCTTCTTGGTGACGTGCTCCATCAGCACGATCACCCGCCCAGCGCCGGAGACGAGGTCCATCGCGCCGCCCATGCCCTTGACCATCTGGCCGGGAACCATCCAGTTGGCGATGTCACCGTTGGTCGCGACCTGCATCGCGCCCAGGACGGCGACGTCGATGTGGCCGCCGCGGATCATCGCGAAGGAGGTCGCGGAGTCGAAGTAGGAGGCTCCGGCGAGCACGGTCACGGTCTGCTTGCCGGCGTTGATCAGGTCGGGGTCGACCTCGTCCTCGTAGGGGAACGGGCCGACGCCGAGGATGCCGTTCTCGGCGTGCAGAACCACCGTCGAGCTCTCCGGGATGTAGTCGGGGATCAGCGTCGGCAGGCCGATCCCGAGGTTGACGTAGTCGCCGTCCTGCAGTTCCTGCGCGGCGCGCGCGGCCATCTGGTTGCGGTCCCAAGCCATGACTCAGGCCTCCCTGCTCGATGTGGTCTCGGTCGGGCGCTCGCCGCGCGTCGTACGCTTCTCGATGTCCTTGCGCGCTGCCTGCTCAGCCGTCAGCGCCACGATCCGTTTCACGAAGATCCCCGGAAGATGTACGTCGGCGGGGTCGATCTCGCCGACCTCGACGATCTCCTCGGCCTCGACGACGGTGATCCGTCCCGCCATCGCGGCCGGCACGTTGAAGTTGCGGGTCGAGGCGTTGAACTGGGCGTTGCCGGCCCGGTCGACGCGGGTCGCGCGCACGAGTGCGAAGTCGGTGACGATGCTCTCCTCGAGGACCATCTGCCTGCCATGGAACTCCCTGACCTCCTTCGGCTCGGAGGCAACGGCGATGGTGCCGTCAGAGTGGTAGCGGTAGGGGAGGCCGCCGTCGGAGACCATCGTGCCGACGCCGGTCGGCGTGTAGAACGCGCCGATCCCGCTGCCACCCGCGCGCATCCGCTCCGCGAGCGTGCCCTGCGGAGTGAGCTCGAGGGTGATCTCGCCGGACAGATACTGCCGGCCGAACTCCTTGTTCTCTCCGATGTAGCTCGCGATCACCCGGGAGATGCGGTGGTCGTCGAGCAGCAGCCCGAGCCCGGCGCCGTCGACGCCGCAATTGTTGGAGACGACCATCAGGTCGTCCGCGCCCTGCTCCCGCAGCGCCTCGATCAGGAACCAGGGGATTCCCACCAGCCCGAAGCCACCCACGGCCAGGCTCGCTCCGCTGTGGATGTCGGCGACGGCTTCCGCGGCCGACCCGACTACCTTGTCCAGACCCATGTCTTCTCTTCTCCTTAGCCGAGTCGGCTCAAACTGACACGATTTCCGGCCGAGTCGGCTCGTCATGACGAGCCGACTCGGCAACGTTTTGCCGGTCGGCTCAGCGCACGGCCTCGAACACGGCCGCGAGCCCCTGCCCGCCACCGATGCACATCGTCTCCAGGACGTACTTCGCCTCGCGGCGCTGCGCCTCGCGGGCCGCCGTGGTGAGGATCCGTGCACCGGTGGCGCCGATCGGGTGGCCCAGCGAGATCCCCGAGCCGTTGGGGTTGAGCCGCTCGTCGGTCGCGTCGATCTTCCACTCGCGCAGGACCGCGAGGACCTGGGCGGCGAAGGCCTCGTTGAGCTCGATCAGGTCGATCTCGTCGAGGGTGAGCCCGGCCTTTTCGAGGGCGGCGCGACTGGAGAGGACGGGGCCGATGCCCATCCGCTCCGGCTCGCAGCCGGTCACGGCCCACGACTTGAGCGTCAACAGCGGAGTCAGACCGCGCCTCTCCGCCTCGGCGCGGGTGGTCACGACGCACATCGCGGCGCCGTCGTTCTGACCGGACGCGTTGCCGGCGGTGACCGTCGACTCCTCGTCGACCTTCAGCCGGATCGGGCGCAGCGAGGCCAGCTTCTCCAGCGAGAGGTCGGCACGCGGGTGCTCGTCACGGTCGACCACAACGTCCGGCTTGCGACGGCCGCCGGGGACGGTCACCGGCACCAGCTCGTCGGCAAACTTGCCGGCCTCGTGGGCGGCCACGGCACGCTGGTTGGAGCGCAGCGCGAGCTCGTCCTGCTCCTCGCGCCCGATGCCGTACTCGCGACGCAGATTCTCCGCCGTCTCGATCATGCCGCCGGGGAGCGGGTGGTCCTTGCCGCCGGCGGTCTCGCGGGCCCGGTCGAGGCGGTCGAGCAGCTGGATGCCGCCCTGCTTCACCCCGCCACGCAGCCCGAGAGCGTAGTGCTCGACGTTGGACATCGACTCCGCGCCGCCGGCCACGACGAGGTTCGCGGCACCGGTGGCGACCGAGCCCGCGGCGTACAGGATCGCCTGGAGACCCGAACCGCAGCGGCGGTCGATCTGCAGGCCGGGGACGCCGTTGCCGAGCCCGGCGTCGAGGGCGGCGATGCGGCCGATCGCGGGGTTCTCCCCGCTGGCGTACCCGTTGCCGAGGATGACGTCGTCGACGTCGCCCTCCTGCAGACCGGTGCGCTCGACCAGCTCGCGCAGGACCGTCGTGGCGAGGTCGGTCGCGGTCAGCGGCGCCAGGGCGCCGAGGAACCGGCCGACCGGGGTGCGGAGGGGCTCGCAGATGACGATGTCGTTGGCGGCGCTGCTCATGCCATCGACCGTACGCGCGCAGTCATGACTTGAGAAGTATTCGTTTAGCGTGGATTGACACATCTGAGGTCTTGATCGACTGTCCGACCGGACAGTGCACGGGTAAGGCTATTGCGATAAGTTCGCGTTAGCAGTTTCTCCTCGGATTCCACTTTCGACCGACCCCACGCAGATCAATGAGGTGACCATGCACGTCCCCGACGGCTTCCTCGACGCCCCGACGTCGATCGCCACCGGCGCAGTCGCTGTCGTCGCGGTGGGTATCGCGCTGCGCGGCGCGCGCCGCGAGCTCGACGACAAGACCGCCCCGCTGGCCGGTCTGGTGGCCGCGTTCGTCTTCGCGACCCAGATGATCAACTTCCCCGTCGGGGCCGGCACCAGCGGCCACCTGATGGGTGGCGCGCTGGCGGCCGTGCTGGTGGGGCCGTGGACCGGGGTGCTGTGCGTCTCGGTCGTGCTGATCGTGCAGTCCCTGCTCTTCGCCGACGGCGGCATCACCGCGCTCGGCACCAACATCCTGCTCATGGCCGTGACCACCGTGGTGGTCGGCTGGTTCGTGACCCGGGTGCTGCTCAAGGTGCTGCCGAAGCGTGTCGGCATGGTCGCTCCCGCGGCTGCCATCGGCGCGTTCGTCTCCGTGCCCGCGGCAGCCCTCGTCTTCACCGGCCTCTACGCCGTCGGCGGCACTGCCGACATCTCGCTGACCACGCTGGCCACCGCGATGCTCGCGTGGCACACCGTCATCGGCCTCGGCGAGGCCGCGATCACCTTCCTCGCCGTCGGCGCGATCCTGTCCGTGCGTCCTGACCTCGTCTACGCCGCCCGAGGCGTGATCGCCGAGCGCGACCTGGTCATCAAGACGAAGGAGTCGGTGGCATGACGACGGCGACGAAGACGGCGGCCACGAAGAGGGCGGTGCCGTTCAAGTGGGTCGCCGTCGGCATCGCCGTCGTCGCGCTGCTCCTGGCCGGGGTGGTCTCCTACTACGCCTCCGCCAACCCGGACGGCCTCGAGTACGTCGCCCACAAGACCGGCTTCCTCGACAGCGCCTCGGAGCACGGCGCGGCCGACGGCCCGCTGGCCGACTACAGCACCAAGAGCGTCGACGACGCGCGGCTCTCCGGCGGCCTCGCCGGGGTGATCGGCACCGTGGTGGTGCTCGTCATCGCCGGCGGCCTCGCCCTGGTCGTACGCCGTCGATCCACCGAGTCCGACGAGGCCTGAGGTGCCGGCTCACCTGAAGGTGCTGGCGCTGGTCGGCTTCATGCTCGTGGTGGTCGCCACCCCGCGGGAGTGGTTCGCTGCGTACGCTTTCTTCCTCGCCGTTCTGGTGACCGTCGGCGCTGTGGCGCGGGTGCGTCCGGGGTGGGTGCTGAAGCGGATGGTCGTGGAGGTGCCGTTCGTGGTCTTCGCGGTGCTGATGCCGTTCATCGCGCAGGGACCGCGGGTCGACGTGCTCGGCCTGAGCCTGAGCGAGTCGGGGCTGCTCTCGGCCTGGGGGCTGCTTGCCAAGGGCACGCTCGGCGTGATCGCCGGCCTCCTGCTCGCCGCGACGACGACCCCTCAGGAGCTGGTCCGCGGCCTGGAGAGGCTGCGGATGCCCGAGCAGCTGGTGCAGATCATGGCGTTCATGGTCCGCTACCTGGAAGTGGTGACCGACGAGATGCGCCGAATGGCGGTGGCGCGCTCGTCGCGTGGCTTCGTCGCCCGCAACCCGCTCCACTGGCCGGTGCTCGCCCGTTCGGTCGGCGCGCTGTTCATCCGCTCCTTCGAGCGCGGCGAGCGGGTGCACCTGGCTATGGTGTCGCGCGGCTACACAGGGAGAATGCCCCGGTGAGCACTCCAGTCCTCGACGTACGCGGCTTGGCCTTCGCCTACCCCGACGGCCATCAGGCGCTCTTCGGCGTCGACCTGCACGTCCACCGCGGTGAGAGGGTCGCGCTGCTCGGGCCCAACGGGGCGGGCAAGACGACGCTGGTCCTGCACCTGAACGGGATCCATCTGGCCGGCGCCGGGTCGGTCACGGTGAGCGGGCTCCCCGTGACCAAGACCAACATCAAGGAGATCCGCCGCCGCGTCGGCATCGTCTTCCAGGACCCCGACGACCAGCTCTTCATGGGCACCGTCCGCGAGGACGTCGCCTTCGGCCCCGCCAACCTCGGCCTCCGCGGCGAGGCTCTCGATGCCAAGGTCACCGAGGCGCTCACGAAGGTCGGCATGGAGGAGTTCGCCGACCGGCCCCCGCACCATCTCTCCTTCGGTCAGCGCCGCCGGGTGGCCGTGGCCACCGTGCTGGCGATGGACCCGGAGATCCTGGTCCTGGACGAGCCCTCCTCCAACCTCGACCCAGCCTCCCGCCGCGAGCTCGCCGACATCCTCCGTGACCTCGACGTCACCGTCCTGATGGTCACCCACGACCTTCCGTACGCCCTCGAGCTCTGCGGACGCTCGGTCATCCTCGACGGAGGCATCGTGGCCGCCGAGGGCCGCACCGTCGACGTACTCTCCAACGCCGACCTCATGCGCGCCCACCGCCTCGAGCTCCCCTTCGGTTTCGACCCGGTCGCCGCAGCCGCCACCCTCTAGCCGAGTCCGCACTTCTGGCGAGCCGAATCGGTAGTTGTGGACGCCGAATCGGTAGAAATGGGCGACGAAACGACAGTTTCGTCGCCCATTTCTACGGTTTCGGCCCGCCAGAACTACCGATTCGGCTGGGGTCAGCCGGCGAGGCGGCGGGAGCGGTAGTGGAGCTTGGCGCTGACATAGCCGCGCCAGCCGACGAGGGTGATGCCGAGGAAGAGGATCGAGACGACGAGGAAGGCGGGCGCGAGGCCGCCGCCGGTGAGGCCGCGCAGCACCATCCCGATCACGTACGTCCCGAGCCAGACGACCACGCCGGCCGGCCAGGTGCGAGCGGCGGGCCAGCGGCGCCAGGCCAGGACGGCCCAGGTCGCGACGAGCCCGACGAGGAAGGGCCAGGCGATACGAAGCACCACGAGCGCCGGTCCGGAGTCGTGCGACTGCCGTCCGGCGAAGGCGAAGAGGAGCACGAAGAAGACGTCCGCGGCGAAGGCCGCGACCGCCCACTTGGGCACGAGCCCGGCGATGAGTGGGGAGGAGACGTCGGACTTCGTGGAGGACATGGTGCTCAGGATACGAGCCGTTCTAGGAGGACAGCCAGACCCCGCCACGCATCACCCGGACCGGCTGCAGCGACTCGTCGCAGACGACCAGATCGGCCCGGGCGCCCACGTCCAGACGGCCCGCGTCGATGCCCACCACCGATGCCGGCCGCACGCTGGCCGCCTTCATGAGCATGGCCAGGTCGATCCCGGCCGCGGCCTGGCGGCGTACCTGGTCCATGAGCCGTGAGGTGCCACCGGCGATCGACCCGCTGCCGGTCCCGTCGGCGACTCGGGCGACCCCGGAGCGTACCTCCACGGAAAGCGGCCCGAGCTGGTAGTCGCCGTCGGCCATCCCGGCCGCGGCCATCGCGTCGGTGACGAGCACGACCGATCCTGGCACCATCGACATCACCGCCCGGACCGTCTCGTCGGCGAGGTGGATGCCGTCCGCGATCAGCTCCACACAGGCGTCGCCGACACCGGCTGCCCCGAGCGAGCCGAGAACGGGCCCGGGGTCGCGGTGGTGCGCGGGTGGCATCCCGTTGAAGAGGTGGGTGACCAGGCTCCCCGGGCCGGCGAGGAACGCGCGGGCCTGCGCAGCGGTGGCCGCGGTGTGCCCCAGCGCGACCACGGCCCCGGCCTCGGCGAGCACGGCGGCGACCTCGTCGGCCCCCGGCAGGTCCGCGGCCAGCGTCATCACCCGCAGCTGCCCTCGGCCGGCGGCGAGGAGCTCACGGGTGAGCCCGACATCCGGCGCCATCAGCCGATCGGGATCATGCGCTCCTCGGCACGAGTTCGCCAGGAACGGCCCTTCCATGTGGATCCCGGCGATCAGCCCGGCCTCCGCGGCCGTGGCCAGGGCAGCGACCACCTCGAGCAGTCGGTCGGGGGCGTCGGTCACGGTCGAGGCCAGCAGCGTGGTCGTACCGGCGGCGTGATGCACCCCGGCCGCGACAGCGATCTCGTCCGAGGAGGTCGAGTGGAACGAAGCCCCACCCCCGCCGTGGTTGTGGATGTCCACCAGCCCAGGCAGGAGGATCCCGGACGACTCGGGATCGTCGGAGGCAGGCGAACGCACCTGGGTGACCTGCCCCGACGACACGGTCACGACGACGTCGTCGAAGCCACCCGGCCGCGGCACTGACCCGCGCAGCACATGCTCTAGATCCATCGTTTGAACCAGATCCTCGTCAGCCATTCTTGTCGGGTGAGCAGCTCGTCGGTGTAGATCGGCCAGAACCAGGCGAAGTTGCAGATCACCAGCACGACGAAGATGCCGCCGGCGATCGCGCCGCCGATACGCCGCCGGACCCCGGAGTCCCGGCCGGCGAGCGGAGGCGGCCGATCGAGCAGCTTGCCCAGGCACAGACACAGGCCGAGCACCAGGAACGGCAGCGCGATGATCATGTAGAAGGAGAAGATCGGCCGCCCGGCGTACTGCAGCCAGGGCAGCCAAGTCGAGAGCACCCCGACGACGGCGACACCGAACCGCCAGTCCCGTGCGGCGACCCACATGAACGCGGAGACGATCAGCGCGACGAAGGCTCCCCACCACAGCACCGGGGTGCCCAGCAGCAGGACCTGCCGCAGACACGTCCCCGCCTCCTCGGGACCGTCGCCGTCGGGGTCGGTCGCCGGCGACGCCTCGCACATCTCGCCACGAGACTTCGAGCCCGACAGGATCCCGGTGTCGGCGGCGACCCCGACCGGACGGTTCAGGACGAGCCAGCCGATCGGGTGCGAGCCGTAGGTGTGCTCGGCGCAGTCGAGGAAGTGGGTGTGGAAGGTGAAGACGTCGCGGTGGTAGTACCACAGCGACCGCAGCGACTGGGTCGCCTCCCCGAGCCCGGACGCGTCCGGCTCGGTCGCGGTCGGCCAGCGCTTGTCGTTGAGGTTCTCGGGGACGTACGACTTGTCCTCGCAGTGACCCTCGCCGGTGTAGCGCGTGTACTGCGTCGCGGAGAGCGACTCCTCGTAGACGTCGGCGTGGGTCATCCACGGGATCCACGTGATCACGTAGACCGCGAGCGCGACCCCCACCAGATGCACGAACGCCGTCGGCCCGTCGGCGACACAGGCACGGAGCCAGGAGAGCCGTACGCCGAAGGAGCGCCGCATCCCGGCGGACCAGGCGACATAGAGGAGACCGAAGGCGGCCAGCGGGTAGAGCGCCTCCCACTTGCAGCCGATCGCCAGCCCCCACGCGACGCCCGAGCAGAGCAGCCACGGCCGGAACAGCATCCGGCGGATCGGGCCCCAGGCGCCGGGTTCGGTGAGCTGGGCAGGAACGAGCAAGGCGAACCGGCGTCGACACCAGTCACGGTCCATCACCATCAGGTGCACCGCGAGCAGCAGGAAGAACGCCACGAAGAGATCGAGCAGGGCCAGCCGCGAGAGCACGAACGCGAGCCCGTCGAAGGTGATCAGGATGCCGCCGACGAGGCCGAGCAGCATGGAGCCGGAGACGCGGCGTACGAACCGGATCGTCAGCAGCACCAGGAGCGAGCCGACGACGACCGAAGCGATCCGCCAGCCGAAAGGGTCCATCCCGAAGAGCTTGATGCCGATCGCGATGAGCCACTTGCCGACATCGGGGTGGACGATCATCGACGGTCCGTCGGCGAACTGCCCCTCGAGCTGTCCGGCGAGGATGCTGTCGTCGGCGCCCTCGATGAAGTTGCGCGCATAGCCGAACTCGAGCAGCGACCAGGCGTCCTTGGCGTAGTAGGTCTCGTCGAAGGCGAAGACCTTCGGGGTCCCCAGGTGCCACAGCCTGAGCAGGAAGGCGAGCACGGTGATCCCGATCGTCGCCGCCCAGCCGGCCCGCGGCGAGCCGTTGAGCCGGCGCCGGGCGCGTTCCCAGGCGGTCGGGAGGAGGTGACCGGAGGGGGTGCCGGCCAAGCCCTCCATGGGCTCCGGCTCCTCGGTCACCGTCGTCGTCACGAGGGAACCATATAAGCCTGCAACAATATCGGTGTGGTAGATCCAGAGGACGGCGTGCTCGTACTTGCGGCAACCCCGATCGGACGGGTCGAGGATGCCCCACCCCGGTTGGCTTCCGAGCTCGCCACCGCCGACGTCATCGCAGCCGAGGACACCCGTCGGCTGCGCCGGCTGACGACCGATCTCGGGGTCGAGATCAAGGGCCGCGTCGTCTCCTACTTCGAGGGCAACGAGAGCGCGAAGACGCCGACCCTGCTCGCCGACCTCCTCGACGGCAACCGCGTCCTGCTGGTCACCGATGCCGGCATGCCCTCGGTCTCCGACCCGGGCTATCGCCTCGTCGCCGCGGCCGTCGAGCAGGACGTACGCGTCACCGCGGTCCCGGGCCCGTCGGCCGTGCTGACCGCGTTGGCCGTCAGCGGACTCCCCGTCGACCGGTTCTGCTTCGAGGGCTTCCTGCCCCGCAAGGCCGGTGAGCGCTCCCGCCGCTTGACGAGCCTGGCCAAGGAGGAGCGCACCATGGTCTTCTTCGAGGCGCCCCACCGCACCGAGGCCGCGTTGGCAGCCATGCGCGACGCCTTCGGCGACACGCGCGCCGCCGCCGTCTGCCGCGAGCTCACCAAGACCCACGAGGAAGTACGCCGCGGGGGCCTGGCCGAGCTCGTCGACTGGGCGGGGGACGGGGTGCGGGGCGAAGTCACGATCGTCGTCACCGGCGCCGACCCGAGCGCAGAGGTCGGCAACGACCCCGACTCCCTCCGCGCCGCCGTCTCCGACCTTCAAGAGGACGGCCTGACGAAGAAGGAAGCCATCGCGGAAGCGGCCAAACGATCCGGCGTCCCCAAACGCGAGGTCTACGACCTCGTCCACAAGAGCGTGTAGAAGACTGGTGAGCATGAGTTTCGCCCCGGCACCCGAGCCACTGCCCGCACCGGTCGTCGACAACCACACCCACCTCGACATCGTCAGAGGCGACGAGAGTCTGCCGGTCGAGGAGGCGCTCGCGCAGGCGGCTGCGGTGGGGGTGACCAGGGTGGTGCAGATCGGCTGCGACCTGCCCGGGGCGCGCTGGGCGGTGGAGGCTGCCGAGACGTACGACAACATGATCGCGGGGGTGGCGCTCCACCCCAACGACGCGCCCGGCCAGCCAGACCTCGAGGCCGCGCTCGACGAGATCGAGAAGCTCGCCGGGGCGCACGACAAGGTGCGCGTGGTGGGGGAGACCGGGATGGACTTCTTCCGCACCGACGAGGAGGGCCGCGAGACCCAGGCCTACTCGTTCCGGCGCCACATCGACATGGCGAAGCGGCTCGACAAGACCCTGATGATCCACGACCGCGACGCCCACGAGGCGGTGCTCGAGGTGATCGACAGCGTCGGCCCGCCGGAGCGCTGGGTGATGCACTGCTTCTCCGGCGATGCCGAGTTCGCCCGCCAGTGCCTGGACCGCGGGGCGTACCTCTCCTTCGCCGGCACGGTGACGTTCAAGAACGCCCAGTACCTCCGCGACGCGCTCGCGATCACTCCGCAGGACCGCATCCTGGTCGAGACCGACGCGCCCTTCCTGACGCCACACCCGCATCGCGGTGCGACCAACTCCAGCTACATGATCCCGGCGACGATGCGGGTGATGGCCGACGTACGCGGCGAGGATCTCGAGGCCCTCTGCATCGCCGTCAACACCAACACCGAGACCGCTTTCGGCGGCACCTGGTGATCCACCGGCACTGACAGGAGAAGGGCCCGAGGCGATGCCTCGGGCCCTTCTCGTGATGTGGATCCGTGCTGCTCAGGTCAGGAGACGTTGAGCTTCATGATGCCCTTGCGCTCGTCCGAGGAGAGCACCTGGATCTTGACGCCGCTGCCGGCGGTCTTGGTGGAGTGCGCCGGGTTGGCCGGGTCGTAGTACGCCGTCTCCGAGCTGTCGTGGAAGGTGGAGACACCCTTACGAGCCGGCACGTCGAGGACCTTGTTCGGAGCACCGGAGACCTCGGTCTCGAGGTACAGCGCGTCGGTGCGGTCGACGTCGAACGTCGAGTCATAGCCCTGCATCCGGTTGCGCGAAAGGGTGCCGTCGGACCACTTCTGGACACCGATGGAGGCGTCGACGATCAGCGCCTGGCCACCGCCGGGGTGCTGGGAGGTGTTGTTGTCACCGTAGGCGCCGTTCTTGTACCAGATCAGCAGGCCGTCCTGGTAGGCGTAGTGGTCGACCTTGTCCGGAGCCGTGACGCCGTAGCCGAAGTTGTACGGACCCTCGGCGAGCGTCTTGTCATAGCCCTTGTACTGCCGGTTCTCGGCGATGTAGAAGCGCGGGTACGTCTCGGTGTAGGTGCCGTCGGTGATGCCCATGTACTCCTTGACGGTCCAGTCGTCGAACGTCGAGAAGTCGCTGGTGTAGGCCGAGCCGACCGAGAGGTCGTCGATGGCGAAGCCGTAGTAGGCCACGCCGCCGTCGTTCGCGGTGCGGAAACGGAGCTTCACGTTCTGTCCCGCGTACGCCGCAAGGTCAGCAGTCAGGTCGACGTACTCCTGGGGGTCACGGTCGGCGCAGTTGACCTCGCAGGTGCTGTCGGAGGTGCCGTGGATGCCGTTGTTGTACTCGGCCGAGGACAGGTTCGTCGCCAGTGGCACCGACCAGGTGGCGCCACCGTCGGTGGAGGCCTCCAGGAAGGTGAAGTCGTACTCCGCCTCGAGGTCGTACTTCACCTTGGCCGAGAGCGTGCCGCCCGCCGGGACCGCGATCTCCGGGCTCACCGCGGTGGCCGTACGGTCATCGCCCTTGCCGGAGTAGAGGAACGACTTGCCCGAGGCGCCCGAGCCGACGTCGTGGGTGGTCTCCCCGTCGGGCAGGTTGACCACGAGTGCCTGCGGGGTCTTCTTCCCGGTGTCATGGACGCTCGGGCCGAGAGTGACCTTCTTGGACGTGCCGGCCTCGACGGTGTCGTAGTTGAGCCAGCCGAGGAAGAGCTTCTCGGGGGCGCCCATGTGGTTGGGGGTGGTGCCGATGGCGCCGTCACCGTGGCCCAGCCACGAACCCGAGCTCATCAGGGTCCAGAAGCCGGTGCCGTTCTCGCCGCCCGCGGTGTCGTAGAAGTCAGGCAGACCGAGGTCGTGGCCGAACTCGTGCGCGAAGACACCCAGGCCGCCGTTCTCGGGCTCGGTGGTGTAGTCGCGGATCCAGATGTCGGTGTTGCCGATCTTGACGCCGCCGGCCTTCGGGAAGGCGGCCGGACCGTCGGAACCCGAGGCGTTCGCGGCCCAGCGGTGGGACCAGATGGCCCACGGGTCGGCGCCGGCCTCCTCGCCCTCACCGGCGTGGATCGCCTGGAAGTGGTCGATGTAGCCGTCGGGCTCGTTGAAGTTGCCGTCGCCATCCAGGTCGTAGCGGTCCCAGATGTCGTAGTCCTGGAGGTAAGCGGTGATCTCGGCGTCGGTCTTGCCGGCCGCCTTCTGAGCGTCGTACCAGGCGTTGGCGCTGTCCTGGATGTAGTTCTTCATCGACGCGGCGGTCTCGTCGCCGGTCGCGTCCTGGTAGTAGGACGCCGCGTTCGGAAGGGTGACCCAGTCGCTCACGTCGCCCTGGAGGTCGAAGCGGCCGCTCGACATCTCCTTGTAGGCGTTGTGGAACGACTCCGTGCCCTTGTTCTGGTTGAAGAACATGTTCATGAAGTGGTCGCGCGAGAAGTCCTCCTCCCAGTAGGTGGAGTTGTCGTCCTCAGCGGGCGGCGCGATCTCGTTGTGGAGCGGGCCCGAGGTGTTGTCGGGGAAGGCCGGGTTGCCGCCCTCGCCGAACTCGACCAGGAAGCTCAGCAGCTGGGACTTCTCGGTGGGCGCGTGCTCCACCCAGCGGGCGTTCTTGCCCGAGCCCATCTTGACGACCTCGCTGCCGTTCTTCGTGACCGTCTTCTTCTCGCCCGTGGCGACGGCGGTGGCGGCGTTGGTCTTGAGCTCTCGGCGCTTGGTGTTGAGCGCGTCGGGCTTGTCATCGATCTTCTGCTTCACAGCGGCAGCGGCTGGGGTCCCCGCGTCCTCGACGGCGCTTGCCGACGAGTGCGTCAGGGCCACCGGCGTCACGCCGGCGACCGCAACCGCAGCGAGAACGCTGGTAAGGCGTCTGTTCATCGTTCCTCCGGAGTCTGGTGACATCGCGCACATACGCCTTCCCGAGAACCGACCGGCACGATGGGCCATCACGAGACAGATGGCTTCGGAGTACAACACCAAGCAACACAGTTACCTGTAAAGGATTTGTCGCCTATTGGCCAGCGGGCGTGATAATTCGTGGCGGGATTACGACAGCGACCCTGATCGACCGCTTGACCTGCGATTTCGGGGTGGTGAATCACACACCTGTCATTTGCTACGACAGGTATTGACAACGTGCCTTGGCGGCCATTCAATGCCGAGATTGCATGCTTGTAATTGCCTGCGGGTCGGTCCGGGGACTTGCATTTAACCGACCGCATTTGTTCCGCTGTCGGGCGAGAAAGCCGGGATCGGGACAGATCCGGACGGTGTTGGGGGTGGGCCTCAGCGCGTAGATCGTCAGATCTCGCAACACCGTTCGCCCGTGCCCGGGCAGAACGAACATCGGAGCATCGTGCCCGCCAGCAGCACCAACTCGTGGTTCCGCAACATCGCTTCAACCCGCCGCCGCAAGGCCATCCTGGTCGGCGGACTCGCCGCAGCTGTTGTCGCCGCAGGCGGCGCAGCGTACGGGGTCAAGACCTCCCAGACCGACGTCATCGTGTCGGTCGACGGCAAGGCCAAGGACGTCAGCGTCAACGCCGACACCGTCGGAGAGGTCCTCGAGGCCGAGGGCATCGAGATCGGCGACCGTGACGCGGTCGCCCCGTCGGTCGACACCGAGGTCGAGGACGGCAGCGCGATCAGCGTGCGCTACGCCCGTCAGCTGAGCCTCGAGGTCGACGGCAAGGCCCAGGACCACTGGGTCACCGCGACCACCGTCGGCGGCGCCCTCGCCGAGCTCGGCCGTGACTACGACCGTGCCGAGCTCTCCACCAGCCGCGGTGCCTACATCGGCCGCGACGGGATGTCGCTCGACGTCGTCACTCCGAAGAACATCAAGGTCGAGCTGGCCGGCAAGAAGGCCAAGAAGGTCAGCGTGACCGCGCTGACCGTCGGTGACGCGCTCGAAGACCTCAAGGTCGAGGTCGAGCCCCGGGACAAGGTCTCCCCTGCCCCCGGCAAGGCTCTGAAGAGCGGTCAGAGGATCGTCTTCACCGACTTCTCCGCCAAGGACCGGAAGGTCGCTCGCGAGACCGTCGAGGCGCCGGTAGAGGAGCGCGAGGACTCGTCGATGTACGAGGGTGAGACCGAGGTCGTCGAGGAAGGCTCCGACGGGCTCCGTTCGGTGACCTACCGCGTCTTCCTCAAGAACGGCGAGACCGTCTCCCGCAAGGTCCTCACGCAGAACGTGATCGAGAAGCCCGAGCCGCGCATCGTCAAGGTCGGCACCAAGGAGAAGGAGGCCCCCGCGGCCAACTTCGCCGGTGGCAGCACCGTCTGGGACCAGCTCGCGCAGTGCGAGTCCGGCGGCAACTGGGCGATCAACACCGGTAACGGCTACTACGGCGGCCTGCAGTTCAACCTCCAGACCTGGCAGGCCTACGGCGGCTCCGGTCTCCCGAGCGAGAACAGCCGTGAGTCCCAGATCGCGGTCGCGACCAAGCTCCGCGACGCCAACGGTGGCTACGGCGCCTGGCCGCACTGCTCGCAGCAGCTCGGTCTGCCCCAGTAGTCGCGAGTCGGCGCATCTGCCCCAGAGATCGGGCTCGAGTCGGCGCGTCTGTCCCAGCAACGTGGGACAGACGCGCCGACTCGGCGTTGCGAGGCGGGACAGATGCGCCGAGTGGGCGGGCTGGGGCCTACGCTGGGGACCATGACCGACCGCACCCCGACGCGCATGCTGGGGCCGGCGGAGGTCAGGGCGCTGGCCGCCGAGCTCGACCTTCGCCCCACCAAGCAGCGCGGTCAGAACTTCGTGATCGACGCCAACACGGTGCGCCGGATCGTTCGGGAGTCCGGAGTCGGCGCCGACGACGTCGTGCTCGAGGTCGGCCCCGGCCTCGGGTCGCTCACCCTCGCCATCCTCGAGACCGGCGCGGAGGTGACCGCGATCGAGCTCGACGAGGCTCTCGCGCAGCGGCTGCCGAGGACCATCGCGGAGTACGCCCCCGACCACGCCGACACGTTCAGACTGATCCGAGCGGACGCTCTTAAAGTCGAGTCGGTCCCCGGGCCGCCGCCCACGGCCCTGGTGGCCAACCTGCCCTACAACGTCTCCGTCCCGGTCCTGCTGCACCTGATGTCCCTGTTGCCGTCGCTGCGCCACGGCCTGGTGATGGTGCAGGCCGAGGTCGCCGACCGGCTGGCGGCCAAGCCGGGCTCCAAGATCTACGGTGTCCCGTCGGTCAAGGCCGCCTGGTACGCCGACGTACGCCGCGCCGGCACGATCGGCCGCAACGTCTTCTGGCCGGCGCCCAACGTCGACTCCGGCCTCGTCTACTGGCGCCACCGCGAGCCGCCCTCGACAGTGGTCTCGCGCGAGGATGTCTTCGCAGTCGTCGACGCCGCCTTCGCGCAGCGCCGCAAGGTTCTTCGCGGCGTGCTCAAGCCGCTGGCCGGCTCTGCCGGGGCAGCCGAGAAGGCGCTGGTCGCCGCCGGCATCGACCCGCTGGCACGTGGCGAGTCGTTGACCATCACCGACTTCGTACGCATCACCGAATCGCTCCAAAAGGTTCCCTCATGACGATCACCGTCCGCGCGGCCGCGAAGTTCAACCTGCACCTCGGGGTGGGGCCCCTGCGCGAGGACGGCTTCCATCCGCTGGCGACCGTCTACCACGCGATCGGCCTCTATGACGACGTCACCGTGAGCGAGGCCGATCGGTGGCAGGTCACGCTCAGCGCTGAGGATCACATCGCGCTGGGGGAGGTCCCGACCGGCGACGACAACATCGTGGTGCGGGCCGGCAGGGCCCTCGCTGCTCACCACGGCATCGACCGGGCGGCAACCATCGAGATCCACAAGGGCATCCCGGTCGCAGGCGGTCTCGCCGGTGGCTCTGCCGACGCGGCCGCGACGCTCGTCGCCCTCGATCGCCTGTGGTCGCTGGAGACCTCCGACGATGACCTGCTCGCCATCGCGGGGCAGCTCGGATCCGACGTACCTTTCGCGCTCGTCGGCGCCACTGCGATCGGCGGTGGCCGTGGCGAGATCGTCGAGCCGGTCGCCGACAACGGCGCCTGGTGGTGGGTCGCGGTCGGCAGCGAGCAGGGCCTGTCGACGCCTGCGGTCTATCGCGCGTTCGACGAGCTGGTCGGAGCCGGCGTCGTCGAGCCCGCCGAGCCGCAGGTGCCCGAGCGTCTCCTCATGGCGCTGGAGAAGGGCGACACGGAGCTCCTGGCCGAGGCGCTCGCCAACGATTTGCAGGCTCCGGCCCTGGCGCTGCGCCCCGATCTCGCCCAGACCTTCACGGACGGCGAGGAGGCCGGCGCGCTGGCCGTCCAGCTCTCCGGTTCGGGCCCGACCGTCCTGATGCTGTGCCGCGACGCCGCCCACGCCCGCGAGGTCGCCGGGGCGATGCAGGCCAAGGCGTACGACCGCATCTGGGCCGCCCCCGGCCCGGTCGCCGGCGCCCACGTGGTCACCTACTGACCCAACCCTGCCGAGGCGTCACCCGCGTCGGCCGAGATGGCAGCGCCGTGCCATCTCGGCCGACCTGAGTGACGTTTCGGCCGACGTACGTGACGCCTCGGCGGGGGTCAGGCGGCGCTGGAGACGACCTCGTCGGAGATCGCCGCGGCGGCGCGGCGCAGGTAGCGGGTGATGCTCGCGGCGTTGAACCCGGTGACGCTGCCGGAGACGGAGACGGCGGCGATCGCGCGGCCCTCGATCATGATGGGGACCGCGGCGCAGACGATGCCGACCTGGGCCTCCTCACGGTCGAAGGCGATCCGCTCGCTGTTGGCACGGCGGAGCTCGGCGAGGAACTTCGCCGGGTCGGAGTGCGAGTGGCGGGTGCGCCTGACCAGGCCGGACTCGAGCACCGCCGCGATGTGGTCGCGGTCGCTGAAGGAGAGGATCGCCTTGCCGAGCGCGGAGCAGGCGGCTGGTGCTCGTCCGCCCACGTACGTATCCGGCTGGATGCCGCCGCGACCGGTGATCTTCTCCAGGAAGACGATGTCGGTGCCCTCGAGGATGGCGAGGTGGACGGTCTTGCCCGTCGCCACGTAGAGCTCGGCCAGATGCGGCATCGCGGTCTCCCGGATGCCCTGCGGGCGACAGATCTGCACCGCGTTGCCGAGCTCGAACAGCCGCCGGCCCAGCACGTAGTGCCGGCCGGTGCGCTCGACGTATCCGCTCTGCTCGAGATGGCGCAGGAGACGGAAGGCGGTGGACTTGGGCAGCCCTGCGGTGCGCGCGATCTCGCTGACACCGAGCTTCGGGCCGGCTCCGAGAAATGCCTCCAGGATCTGGAGGGCCTTCGTCGCAGACGGGGTCGCCGAGGAGGTCGTCCTCGGGGCACCTTCATGGTCGTGCTGACTAGCCAGGGTGGGGATAGCAGTGACGCTCATGGGGGGATCTCCTTAATTGAGACGGAGGCACCACGAAGGGGGGATCTGGCGCCTCCAACTCTCTGTGACAGCAGTCACTGTAACGATCGTTCCGGAGGTTGTGGTGGAAATGTTGAATAAATCTCATTCCTGACCTGCGGAAATAGATGACACGGCACGCAGTTTCATGCGTTTGCGCCCGTTAGTGTCGTGGATCGTCTGTGGATCCACGGTAGTCGGTCAGTGACTCATCTGTGTAGGAAACGGCGTTGCCGCGATCAGTCGCGCCAGCAGGTCCGAGGTCGTGACCGGTGGCATGTCTGCGCTTTCGAGGGCCTCTGCGAAGAGAAGTCCGTCAGCGATCACGAGCAACAGCGCGGCCATCTCGTCGGCGTGCTCCGCTCCGTCGTCACCGAGCGCTCCCCGGAACCAACCGGCGAAGTCGTCTCGGGACTGGCGGCGTACGGCAAGGAACCGGTCCCGGCCTGGCAGCGGCTCGGGCCGCTTCGGGAGCACCAGCATCAGGCCGATCCGCAGGAACGGGGGCAGCCGATGGAGGCTGGCCACCAGAGGTGTCAGCATCCGGGGCAGCTCGACGGCCCAGTCGATGCCCGGGCTCGGTGGCTGCCTCGAGGACTGCGCCTGGCTCCAGGCGCGGTAGGAGTCGTCGACCGCGGCCGAGAACAGATCGTCCTTGTTCGTGAAGTGCCAGTAGACCGACGAGGCCGGCAGTCCCGCCGCGGCACAGATCCGGCTGATCGAGGCGCCCTCGTAACCACTCTCCGCGGCTACCTCCAGCGCTGCCGCGACGAGCTTCTCGCGGCTGCTGCTCCTGGCCTCGTACGTCGCCGGCGGCAGGTCCACGGCCACCGGAGTCGCGGCCGGGTCGTGCTTCCCGAGATGGTCCGCGACCTCGGCCAGGCCGTCGGCCAGCCGTCGCCGGAGCGGGTCGAGCTCGGCGTATGCATCGGTCTGGGTGTGGATGAAGAGGCCGTCGTGGGCGGCGAGGGTCAGGCGGGCGAGGATGTCGGTGTGCGCGGGCGGAAGGCCGACAGCCTCGGACCACCACAGCTCGAGGCCGGCCAGGGTCTGGGTGCGGATCTGGAGGAAGCGCTCCCGAGGGCCGTTGCCGACCGTCGGCCCGGACTCGAGGGCGAGCATCAGGCCCATCCGCCACCAGTCGGCCAGCGCGTCGTGGGTGTCCGAGGTCGTACGCCGCAGGTTGGCCAGCAGCCCGTCGCGGAGGTCGCCGCCGGCGGGGAGCGGCTCCCATGGCGGGACGATGTGGCGCCAGGAGCTGTAGCCGTGCTCGAGCGCCTCGGCGAGAAGCTGGTCCTTGTTGGAGAAGTGCCAGTAGAGCGAGGAGGGCGGCAGGCCGGTGGCGCGCCGGACCAGCGCCATGGTCGTTCCGACGTAGCCTCGCTCGGCGGCCAGCCGGAGCGCGGCTTCGAGGATCATCTGACGCGACCCGGGGGTGTGCTCGCGGAGCGTCTTCTCGACCATTGCATGGAGTCTAGGCAGGTCAGGGGCTCTTTGTCCGCCTCGTGTGCCGCTGGATGGCCGCCGCGATGGTGGCCGCCTCACCGGCCTCGGGGACAATAGGAGGCGATATGGCGAACCTCCTCAACCTCGAGCACGTCTCCAAGGCGTACGGCATCCGGCCCCTCCTCGACGACGTCTCCCTCGGCATCAACGCCGGCGAACGGATCGGCATCGTCGGCCGCAACGGTGACGGGAAGACGACACTGCTGCAGGTGATGACCGGTCTGGAGGAGCCCGACTCCGGCCGGGTCTCACGCCAGCGCGGTCTGCTGGTGGGGTTCCTGCACCAGGGCGACCAGCTCATCGACTCCCACAGCGTGCGGGAGGCGGTGCTCGGCGGGCGCTCCGACCACGAGTGGGCAGGCGTACCCGTGCTCCGCGAGATCGTCGAGCAGCTCCTGGCCGGGATCGACCTCGACCGTGCCGTCATGGGCCTCTCCGGTGGTGAGCGCCGTCGTTGTGCGCTGGCCGAGCTGCTTCTGGGGGACCACGACCTGATCGTCCTCGACGAGCCCACCAACCACCTCGACGTCGAGGCCGTGGCCTGGCTCGCCTCCCACCTGGCTCAGCGCGCCTCCGCTCTCGTCGTGGTCACCCACGACCGGTGGTTCCTCGATGCCGTGTGCCAGTTCACCTGGGAGGTCCACGACGGCCAGGTCGACGCGTACGAGGGTGGCTATGCCGCCTTCGTCCTCGCCAAGGCCGAGCGGTCTCGTCAGGCTGCCGCCTCCGAGGTACGCCGCCAGAACCTGGTCCGCAAGGAGCTGGCCTGGCTGCGCCGCGGTGCCCCGGCGCGTACGTCGAAGCCGAAGTTCCGCATCGACGCCGCCAACCAGCTCATCGAGGACATCCCGCCGCCGCGCGACCGCTTCGAGCTGCAGAAGTTCGCCACCCAGCGGCTCGGCAAGGACGTCATCGACGTCGAGGACGTCGACCTCTTCCGTGGCGAGCGGCAGCTGCTCTCGCACGCCACCTGGCGCATCGGTCCGGGCGACCGGATCGGCATCGTCGGCGTCAACGGCGCCGGCAAGACCTCGGTGCTGTCGCTGCTCGACGGCACGCTCCCGCCCGCGGTGGGGAAGGTACGCCACGGCCGCACCATCGCGCTCCAGCATCTGACCCAGCAGCTCGACGACCTCGACCCCGAGGCGCGGGTGCTGCCGACGGTGGAGTCGATCAAGCGGGTCACCAAGACGACCGACGGGCAGGAGCTCTCGGCCACCTCGATGCTCGAGCGCTTCGGCTTCACCGGCGACAAGCTGGTGACCCGGGTCGGCGACCTCTCCGGTGGCGAACGCCGCCGGTTCCAGCTGCTGCGCCTCCTGCTCACCGAGCCCAACGTACTGCTGCTCGACGAGCCCACCAACGATCTCGACATCGAGACGCTCAACGTGCTCGAGGACTTCCTCGACGCCTGGCCCGGCACCCTGATCGTCGTCTCCCACGACCGCTACTTCCTCGAGCGCGTCACCGACTCCGTCTGGGCCCTCCTCGGCGACGGCCAGATCTCCATGCTGCCGCGCGGCGTCGACGAGTATCTCGAGCGCCGCCTCCCGATCCCTGCCGGTGGGTCGGCCCCGAGGGCCGAGACGTCGGCCCCGAGGGCCGAGACGGCAGCGGGTGGCCCGTCGAAGGCCAAGTCCGGCTCCGCCGAGGAGCGGGCTGCGAAGAAGGTCATCGCCCGGATCGACAAGCAGCTCGAGCGGATCTCCGAGCAGCAGCAGAAGCTCGAGCTCGCGATGGCCGAAGCGGTCAACGACTACACCCGGCTCGCCGAGCTCAGTGCCGAGCTGGACAAGCTCTCCGCCGAGAAGGACGAGCTCGAGATGGAGTGGCTCGAAGCTGCCGAGGCGCTGGAGTAAGGCCGGTCTGAAGCGCGCCACGGCGGCGGCTCGCGGAGCTGTAACACGCTGTTCGTAGGACTACTCGCCTTTTATAACGACCGGATAGTCCTACGAACAGCGTGTTACACGTGCTCGGTGCGCCGCCTGCGGGTCGGCGCTCAGCCTGAGAACGGGACCAGCAGCCGGCGCAGCAGATCGGTGAGCTGGCTCTGCTGGTCGTCGGAGAGGCCGGCGAGGAACTCTCGCTCGGCCGCGAGCAGCGCCTCGAAGGCGCTGTCGACGGTGGCCTTGCCGTCCGGCGTGAGCCGGACGAGCACACCCCGCCGGTCGGCCGGGTCCGGGAGCCGCTCGACGAGGCCGCGGGCGGCCAGCCGGTCGACGCGGTTGGTCATGGTCCCGCTGGTCACCAGGGTCTCGCGCAGCAGTCGGCCGGGGGAGAGCTCGTAAGGATCACCCGCCCGGCGCAGCGCGGCGAGCACGTCGAACTCCCAGGACTCGATCCCGGAGCCGGAGAACGCATCGCGCCGGGCGAGGTCGAGGTGCCGCGAGAGCCGGGACAGGCGCGAGAAGATCTCGACGGGGCCCAGATCGAGGTCGGGCCGCTCGTGTGCCCAGGCCTCGCTCAGGTCGTCGACTTCGTCGCGCATGGCGTGAGCGTAGCCCAAGTTCGTTCCATCGAGAATCTTGACATCGAGACAAGTCGGGAGGACGATCTGGATATCTTGATATCAAGAGACATTGAGAGGACGTACGCCATGACCGCATGGGATCCCGAGCGCTATCTGACCTACTCGGAGGAGAGGGCCCGGCCGTTCGTCGACCTCCTTCGCCGAGTCGGCGCGGACCGGCCGAAGACCGTCGTCGATCTCGGCTGTGGTCCGGGCAACCTGACGGCTCTCACGGCCGAGCGTTGGCCGGACGCGCGTGTGGTCGGCCTGGACTCGAGCTCCGCGATGATCGACAAGGCCCGCGCGAGTGTCGACGGTGTCGACTTCGCGGTGGCGGATCTGCGGGACTGGGCCGACTCGGCGGCGCCCGGGTCCGTCGACGTACTCCTCTCCAACGCCACCCTCCAGTGGGTCCCGGGCCATCTGGACCTGCTGCCGGCGCTCTCCCGGGCCGTGAGCGACCGTGGCTGGCTCGCCTTCCAGGTTCCCGGCAACTTCGACGAGCCCAGCCACCGGCTCCGCGAGGAGCTGGCCGCCGAGGCGCCGTACGCCGAACACACCCGCCATCTCGAGGCGCCCGGGTCGCACGACCCGGCCGTCTACCTGGACGCGCTGGTGCAGGAGGGCTTCGAGGTCGATGCCTGGGAGACGACGTACCTCCACGTACTGACCGGCGAGGACCCGGTCTTCACCTGGATCGCCGGAACCAGCCTGCGGCCGACGGCTGCCGCGCTCGAGAAGGCCGGTCTCTTCGAGTCGTTCGCCGCGGAGCTCAAGAACCGCTTGGCGCAGGCCTATCCGGTGCGAGACGATTCCGTAGGAAACAGTTTCGTCCTGCTCCCGTTCCGCCGCGTCTTCGTGGTCGCCCGCAGGCTGGAGGCATGATGCGAATCCATCACGTGCAGGCCGGCATGTCCGCCGGCCAGGAGGGCGAGGCCAGGGCCTTCTACGCCGACGGGCTCGGACTGGCCGAGGTGCCGAAGCCGGCGGAGCTGGCCAAGCGTGGCGGCGCCTGGTTCCGTTCGCCCGGCGGAGCGGAGGTCCACGTCGGGGTCGAGGATCCGCACCGGCCCCAGGCGAAGGCCCATCCCGCCCTGGCGGTCGAGACCGAGGCGGAGCTGGAGGCGCTCGGGGCCAGGTTGGCGCGACTCGGCTTCGACGTCGACTGGAGCCAGCGCCACAACGCCGACGACTTCCAGCGCTTCCATGTCCGGGATCCGTTCGGCAACCGGGTCGAGATCGTCTGGCCGCTCGACGGCTAGCACGAACTTCGTTGGCGTGTGGGCGAAAACCGGAATCAAGCAAAAAGAGCCGTAACGCCCACTGGTCTGGACCGTTGTCCCCCGGGGGATACAACAACGATGCAGGAACGATGCCAGAAACGATGGAAGGCAAGACTTTGACTGACGACGTGACCGTCCCCCAGCCTCGGGACGCGGAGACGACGAGCGTGGTCAATCGAGTCCGCCGGGCTCAAGGCCAGCTCGGTGGCGTGCTCCGCATGATCGAAGATGGCCGCGAGCTCGCCGATGTGGTCGGCCAGCTCAAGGCAGTGACTCGTGCTCTCGACAAGGCAGCTTTCGCGCTCCTCTCCAACGAGCTGCGCCGCGCGCACGCCGACGGGGACCGCCCCGAGGAGATCGAGGAGCTCGAGAAGGTCTTCCTCTCCCTCTCCTGATCTCGGGCCAGGAGAGGGGAGGAGGTTACCCTCGGGTAACCTAACTGCCATGAGCCAGCTCTACGACCTCTGGAAGTCCTTCAACCGAGTCCCGGTTGTCGGCAAGCGAGCATTCTCGGTCGCGTTCGCGAAGAAGGCGCCCTACTTCGGGTCCATCCACCCGCTGGTCAACCAGCTGCGGCCCAACTACGCCGAGGTCATCGTGCCCAACCGCAAGGGCAACCACAACCACATCGGGACCGTGCACGCCATCGCGCTCTGCAACGGTCTCGAGATGGCGATGGGGGCCCTTGCGGAGGTCACCATTCCCCGCGACAAGCGCTGGATTCCCAAGGGGATGACCGTCTCCTACACCGCCAAGGCCTCCACCGACATCACCTGCATCGCGGAGACCGACCAGGAGCAGTGGGACACCGCCGACGGCGACCTCGAGGTGCGTGTCAAGGGCATCCGCGAGGACGGCACCGTCGCCATCGAGGGCACCATCAACCTCTGGGTGACCTCGAAGAAGAAGTAAGAGCCAGCACACAACGGCCCGTTCCCCCGAGCGCGCGGGGAACGGGCCGTTGTCGTCGGTTGATGGTCAGAACGGGCCGTGGTTGCTAGGCGTGGCGTTGCCCTTCTGGACGAGATCGGCCTCGGCGGCGACCGGGTCGATGGCACCCGCGTGTCCCACGGGTGCCGCGGTGTGACCCACCCGCCGCGTACGAGCCTCGATCCAGTTGGCGACGAGGCCGAGGATCGTGTTCAGGGTGATGTAGATGACTGCCACGACGATGGCCGCGGGGACCAGGTTGTGGAAGTTGCCGTCCAGCTTGGTGACCTGGTTGAGCAGCTCGCTGTAACCGAGCACGTAGCCCAGCGCGGTGTCCTTGAGGAGCACCACGAGTTGGGCGATGATCGCCGGCAGCATGGAGCGGACCGCCTGCGGCAGCAGGATCGACCGCATCACCTGACCCGATGTGAGCCCGATGGCGACACCGGCCTCGCCCTGCCCCTTCGGGAGCGCGTGTACGCCGGCGCGGATGATCTCGGCGATGACGGACCCGTTGTAGAGCATCAGGCCCAGGACGACTGCCCAGAAGATGCTGGTCGGCGTGATCCCGAGCGAGGGCTGCATGAAGTAGATGAAGAACATCAGCAGCAGCATCGGGATGGCCCGGAAGAACTCCACGACCACAGCGCACGGGATGCTGATGAGCTTGATCGGCGAGAGCCGTCCGATCGCGAAGACAAACCCGAAGGCCAGCGCGAGCACCGAGCCGACCGCGAACGCGCTGAGCGTGCCGATCAGGCCCGGGATCAGCAGGTTGTTCCACACGTCGGCGTCGAGGAACGGCGTCCACTTCTCGCTGTCCCACTGGCCGGTCTCCTCGAACTTCGAGTAGATCAGCCATGCCAGATAGCCGAACACGACCAGCGCGACGCCGGAGTAGACCCAGTTGAGGGCCTTGGCGCGGGGGCCGGGAGCGTCGTAGAGAACAGAGGCACTCATCTTTTGGGGCCCCCGTTCGAAGCGGAGCGAAGCGAGCATTCGAATGGGGAATTCATCGGATCACCGCGAATTTCTTGGATGCCCAACCGGCGAGGAAGCCGACCGGAAGGGTCATGATCATGAAGCCGATCGAGAAGATGATGAAGATCAGCACGATCTGGTCGGCCTCGTTCTCCATCATCGTCCGCATCTGACCGGACGCCTCGTTGACGCCCGTGGCCGTGACGACGCCGATGGTGACGGCGACCGTGGTGTTCTTGATCATCGCGATCATGACACTGGCCAGTGGGTTGAGCACCGATCGAAGCGCCTGCGGAAGGACGACCAGCCGGAGGTTCTGGGAGAAGGTGAGGCCGATCGCCCGAGCCGCCTCGGCCTGGCCGAGCGGCACGGTGTTGATCCCCGAGCGCAGGACCTCACAGACGAACGTCGAGGTGTAGATCGAGAGCGCCAGGACCGCGAGCTGGAAGTTCTGCTCGTTGAGCGGATCGTCCTGGTTCGCGCCCAGCTTGAGCTGGTAGAAGAGCCCGAAGAGCGCGAAGAACATCACCAGCGTCAGCGGGGTGTTGCGGAACGTGTAGACGACGGCGGAGCCGACCCAGCGGAGAACTGGCACCGGGGAGACCCGGAACACGGCGAGCACGACGCCGAGCAGGAGCGAGAAGACGCCGCTGAAGACAGCGAGTCTGAAGGTCAGCCCGAACGCTTCGAGGATGGCCGACCCATACTCGGAGAAGAGGTCCATTGGGTACTTTCGGTTCTTTGGTGGTCCGACTTGTGGCTCACCCCGATTCGGCGGATCCGGACCCTGTTGCTCGCTTCGCGAGGAACGGGTCAGAATCCGCCGAGTCGGGTCTGGCTGAGCGCTTCGCTCAGTAGCGGTCGACCGTCGGCGGCTCCGGCAGTTCGTAGCCGGAGTTGCCGAGGTTGTCGTTGAACGCCTTCTCCCAGGCGCCGTCCTCGAAGGACTTCTCGATCAGGTCGTTGACCTTGTCGCGGTCCTTGCTGCCCTTGGGCAGGCCGACGCCGTAGTTCTCCTCGGAGAAGGGCTGGCCGACGATCTTGAACTCACCGGGGAACTGCTCGGAGTAGCCCGCGAGGATGATGTCGTCGGTGGTCAGCGCGTCGATCTGGCCACCCTGAAGGGCGGTGATGCACTTGCTGTAGGAGTCGAACTCCTGCGGCACGGCGCCGTACTCGTCCTTGACCTTCTGGGCCGAGGTGGAGCCGGTGACGGAGCAGATCTTCTTGCCCTTCATGTCGTCCGGGCCCGTGATCGAGTTGTCGTCGGCGCGGATCAGGAGGTCCTGGCCGGCGACGTAGTAAGGACCGCCGAAGTCGACCTCGGCCTTGCGCTCGTCCGTGATCGAGTAGGTCGCCAGGATCATGTCGACCGAGCCGTCCTTGAGGAAGGTCTCGCGGTTGGCGGAGACCGCCTCCTTCCAGTCGATCTGGTCCTTCTCGTAGCCGAGACCCTCGGCGATGTACGTCGCCATGTCGACGTCGAAGCCGGAGTAGGTGCCGTCGGCGTTCTTGAAGCCGAGCCCCGGCTGGTCGAACTTGATGCCGATCTTGATCTTCTCGCCACCGGCGTCGGAGCCGGAGTCGTCGCCGCCACAGGCAGCGAGCGAACCGGCGAGCGCGATGGCGCCTACGGCCGCGGCGATCTTCTTGAGCTTCATCGTTTCCACCTTCTGGAATCTTAAGGGTTTGGTGCGGTGCGGGGTTCGAGAGCCGAGCGGCTCACCCGAGACGTACGTTCAGTGCTTGAGGATCTTGCCGAGGAAGTCCTTGGCGCGATCGGACTGCGGGTTGTCGAAGAACTCGCTCGGGGTGTTCGACTCGACGATCTGCCCGTCGGCCATGAAGACCACGCGGTCGGCCGCCTTGCGCGCGAAGCCCATCTCGTGGGTCACCACGATCATGGTCATGCCGTCCTTGGCGAGGCTGACCATGACGTCCAAGACCTCCTGGACCATCTCCGGGTCGAGCGCGGAGGTGGGCTCGTCGAAGAGCATCACCTGCGGCCTCATCGCCAGCGCCCGCGCGATCGCGACGCGCTGCTGCTGACCGCCGGAGAGCTGAGCGGGGTACTTGCTCGCCTGGACGCCGACGCCGACGCGGTCGAGCAGCTTCTTCGCCTCTGCCTCCGCCTCGGCCTTCTTGAGCTTGCGCACCTTCATCGGGCCCAGCGTGACGTTCTGCAGGATCGTCTTGTGGGCGAAGAGGTTGAAGCTCTGGAAGACCATCCCGACCTCGGCGCGCAGCTTGGCCAGGCCCTTGCCCTCCGCGGGCAGCTCCTTGCCGTCGAGCTTGATCGTCCCGGAGTCGATCGTCTCCAGCCGGTTGATCGCGCGGCAGAGGGTCGACTTCCCCGAGCCCGAGGGCCCGATCACCACGACGACCTCGCCACGCTTGATCTCCAGGTTGATGTCCTGGAGCACGTGCAGGTCGCCGTAGTGCTTGTCGACGTGGTCGAGCACCACCAGGGCGTCTCCCGAAGGTGCACTGGTGGGTTCTGTGTCAAGCACGGTCATGCCGCAGACCTAACCACATCCTGCATTGCACATCCATGAATTGGTGCCCGGTATCGGTTACAAGCAGATAACTGGTCGGGATTTCCTGCCGTTGGACCACCTCGCCGTACCCTTGAGGACGCTATGACCGTGTCCACCGCCTCGACCTCCGCATCGGCCCGTACGTACGAAGTCCGCACCTACGGCTGCCAGATGAACGTCCACGACTCCGAGCGCCTCTCCGGGCTGCTGGAGGACGCCGGCTATCTGAAGGTGACCGCGGGCGAGCAGGCCGATGTGGTCGTCTTCAACACCTGCGCGGTCCGGGAGAACGCGGACAACAAGCTCTACGGAAACCTCTCCCACCTGGCTCCGATCAAGCAGGCCAACCCGGATCTCCAGATCGCGGTCGGCGGCTGTCTCGCCCAGAAGGACCGGGCCACGATCACCGAGAAGGCGCCGTACGTCGACGTGGTGTTCGGGACGCACAACATCGGCTCGCTCCCGGTGCTGCTCGAGCGGGCCCGGATCCAGGAAGAGGCCCAGGTCGAGATCCTGGAGTCGCTCGAGGTCTTCCCGTCCACGCTGCCGACCAAGCGCGAGTCGGCCTACGCCGCCTGGGTCTCGGTCAGCGTGGGCTGCAACAACACCTGCACCTTCTGCATCGTCCCCGCGTTGAGGGGGAAGGAGAAGGACCGGCGCCCGGGCGAGATCCTCGCCGAGATCGAGGCGCTGGTCGCCGAGGGAGTCACCGAGGTGACCCTGCTGGGACAGAACGTCAACGCCTACGGCGTCGAGTTCGGCGACCGGCAGGCCTTCTCGAAGCTGCTGCGCGCGTGCGGCGAGATCGAGGGGCTGGAGCGGGTCCGGTTCACCAGCCCGCACCCGGCCGAGTTCACCGACGACGTCATCGAGGCGATGGCCGAGACGCCCAACGTGATGCCCTCGCTGCACATGCCGTTGCAGTCCGGCTCCGACCGGGTGCTGAAGGCGATGCGGCGCTCCTACCGGTCCAGTAAGTTCCTCGGCATCATCGAGCGCGTCCGGGCAGCGATCCCGGACGCGGCGATCACCACCGACATCATCGTCGGCTTCCCGGGGGAGACCGAGGAGGACTTCCAAGGCACCCTCGACGTGGTGCGCGAGTCGCGGTTCTCCTCCGCGTTCACGTTCCAGTACTCCAAGCGTCCCGGCACCCCGGCCGCCGACCTCCCCGACCAGATCTCTCCCGCGGTCGTCAAGGACCGCTATCAGCGCCTCGTCGACCTCGTCAACGAGATCGCGCACGAGGAGAACAAGAAGAACGTCGGGCGTACGCTCGAGCTGATGGTCGCCGAGGGTGAGGGCCGCAAGGACGCCGAGACCCACCGGCTCTCGGGGCGCGCTCCCGACAACAGGCTGGTCCACTTCAACGTGGCCGGGGCCGAGGGCGTACGTCCCGGCGACATGGTGAAGGTCGAGATCACCTACGCGGCCCCCCATCACCTGGTCGCCGACAACCCCGTGCTCGAGGTGCGCCGCACTCGCTCCGGTGACGCCTGGGAGGCGCGCCAGGGTCGGTCCGAGACCGAGCCCGCGTCGGTCGGGTTGGGCATGCCCGCTGTCGGCGTTCCCGCCCCGTTGCCGGCCGCTCCGGCGTGCGGCTGATCGTCCGGAATCCAGTTACTCCGACAGCAAATTCTTCGTAGTCCCGTTCCCCGTCAGGGTATTTCTGCTCTAGCCTGAGGCAACTTGTCTCAGGAAGGGATTACCCCCATGTCGATTCCCAAGCTGGTCAACAGAGCAGTGGCGATGGGCGCGCTCGGAGTGCTCGTCGCGTCAGGCCTGGCAGCCGCAGCGCCCGCGGGCGCGATGCAGGCGGTCGGAGGAAGCGAGGAGTGCTTCGACCCGCACGAGGCCGGTGCGGCCCGTGTCGCCGAAGGGACCAAGCAGGTCCGCGACACGAACCACCTGACCGCGAAGCAGGCCGAGGCCAAGGAGAAGGCACTCGCCGGTGCGCTGGCCGCGAAGGGGAAGAAGGGCGGCAACGCCAACCTCGGGCCGACGACCATCCCGACCTACATCCACGTCATCCAGGAGGACGCCACCACCGGTGCCGTCCCGCAGGCCAACATCGACGCTCAGATCGACGTGCTCAACGCGGCGTACGCGGACACGCCGTTCTCCTTCGAGGTCGCCGGCCAGGAGACCACGATCAACCCGGCCTGGTATCCGATCATCTCCGGCTCGACCGGCGAGCGGGAGATGAAGTCGACCCTGCGCCAGGGCGGCGACAACGCGCTCAACGTCTACATCGGCGACATCGACGACGGCCTGCTCGGCTGGGCTACCTTCCCGACCAAGAACATCGGGTCGCAGGACGGCGTGGTCATCCTCGGTGAGTCGCTCCCGGGCGGCTCTGCGGCGCCGTACGACGAGGGCGACACCGCCACCCACGAGGTCGGCCACTGGCTGCACCTCTACCACACCTTCCAGGGTGGCTGTCGCGGCAAGGGCGACCAGGTTGCCGACACCCCGGCCGAGGCGGCGCCTGCCTTTGGTTGCCCGGAGGGATCCGACACCTGCACGGCTCCGGGCCTCGACCCGATCCACAACTTCATGGACTACACCGAGGACGCGTGCATGGACGAGTTCACGCCGGGTCAGGTGCAGCGCATGATCGACGGGTGGGTGGCGTACCGCGCCTGATCTCTGCCTGATCTCTGCTTGATCAGATGGCTGTGAAACGCGTCGAGCGCCGGGTCCCGCGGACCCGGCGCTCGATCTGTGTGCGATCGGCAGAGCTGGATCAGTACTGCGACTCGCCCTGCTCGCCGCCGAAGCCGCGCTCGTTCGAGCTCTCGTCCGAGCCCTCGTGCGAGCCGTACGAACCCTCGGACTGCTCCTGGCCGCCCTCGTTCTGGCCGCCCTCGGAGCCGAAGGGGGCGCCGTAGGGGGAGCCCTCGTTGGACTCCTGGCCGGCGAAGCCGCTCTGGCTCGAGTCCTCGGACTGCTCGCCACCACCGTAGGAGCTGCCCTCCGTGGACTGGCCGCCGTAGGAGGAGCCCTCGGTGGACTCCTGGCCGCCGAAGCCCTCCTGGTCGCGCTCCTGGCCGTAGTTCTGCTGCTCGTCGCTGGTGCCGTAGTTCTCAGACATATTGGTCCACACTTCCGAGTAGTTGTGATTGGACCGGAATCGGAGCATGCGTCGCACACTCCGCCCCCCGGCGCCCCTGGGTAGAGGCAATGAGAATGAGACGTCTCGACCGTTCCACGTAATGGCACCGATGGCAACAGCTCCGTAACAGACTTTCGGAAAACTCACGCGAAACGTCCGGTTGGTGTAATGGCGCCACAACGCGAGGCGGGGAGCAACCCGGTCTGGGTTGCTCCCCGCCTCGCGTCGCCGAAGAATCAGTTGGCGCTGTTGTCGCCGCCGTCCAGCTTCTCCGCTTCGTTCTTGGCAGTCTCGACGCCCTGGTCGATGTGGTCGGTGAACTTGCCGCCGGTCTTCTCGTCGGCGAACTCGCCGGCCTTGTCCAGGCCCTCGTTGACCTTGTCGGCGCCGCCGACCTTGTCGATGCCCTGCTGGGCGAGATCCTTCGCCTTGTCCAAGAAGCTCATACTTCCCCCTCTGGATCGGTGGCTCCCCGTTTGAGCCAACTTGCGGCCAGACTAGTCACATGGAGTACGGCAGCAACAGGGGGACACGCGACCCGGCTAGGTCGTCCGGGCTACCCGAAATGGGATCTTCTACCCTGCCGGGTATTCCCGTCGTGGCTGTCGTCGGCGCCACCGCAGCAGGGAAGACCTCGCTCTCCCTGGACCTCGCCGAGACCCTCGGCGGCGAGATCATCAACACTGACGCGATGCAGGTCTACCGCGGGATGGACATCGGCACGGCGAAGCTTCCGGTCGCCGAGCGGAGAGGGATCCCGCACCACCTGCTCGACCTCCTCGACATCGCCGAGCCGGCCTCCGTCGCCGACTTCCAGAGACTTGCACGCGAGCAGATCGCGACGCTCCGAGAGGCTGGGAGGACGCCGGTCCTGGTGGGCGGCAGCGCTCTCTACACGCGCGCGATCCTGGACCGGTTCGACTTCCCCGGGACCTCGAACGAGATCCGGGAACGCCTGGAGAGGGAACTCGAGACCGCAGGTGAGAAGGCACTTCACGACCGTCTGCGTGCCCTGGACCCGGTCGCGGCCGAGCGGATCGAGATCGACAACGGACGTCGCGTCGTACGCGCTCTGGAGGTCATCGAGCTGACCGGCGAGCCCTTCAGTGCGCGTCTGCCAGAGCAGGTCTACCACGACCCCGCCTCCATCCAGATCGGCGTCGACATCTCCCGAGAAGCGTTGGACGTACGCATCCGGCAGCGCGTCACGGAGATGTTCGAGTCCGGGTTCGTCGACGAGGTGGCCCGGCTGTTGGAGGCGGGGCTGGGGCGGTCGCGGACGGCGGCCAAGGCCATCGGCTATCAGGAGGTGGCCGCGTACCTCTCCGGAGAGATGACACTGGCGGACGCCACGGAGCGGACCGCCATCAAGACCCGGCAGTTCGCACGGCGACAGGACGCCTGGTTCCGCAAGGACCCGCGGGTCGTGTGGGTCTCCTATGACGACCCGGCGCGGCTCGAGAAGGCCGTCGCGGCGGTGCGGGCGGTGGGACCGTGAGCGACCACGAACACGACCGTCTGCGGGAGCTGCTCGACGTGGTGCTCGACGGTGCCGATGACGGCGAGCCGCGCACGCTGGCGCAGATGGCCGGGGACGCCTACACCTCGCCCTATCACTTCAACCGGCTGCTCTCCCGGGGTGCGGGCGAGCCGCCGGTGGCGATGCGGCGGCGGGTGATGCTGGAGCGCGCCGCGTGGCAGCTGAAGCACGGCCGGACGGTGACCGATGCCGCGTGGGCCGCGGGGTACGAGTCGGTGGAAGGGTTCTCGCGGGCGTACGCGAAGGCCTTCGGTCACCCGCCGAGCACCGCTGCGGTGAGCCACTGGCTGCCGGCGCCGAACGGCATCCACTTCCACCCGCCGGAGTCGCTGTGGGTCGACTCTCAGGAGCAGGTGCTGTCGCCGCTGACCGAGCAGCTGGTGATGCACGACATCGACGACACCAGGGCCCTGCTCGACCAGGCCGAAGACCTGCCCGCGGAGGTCCTCACCGGTGTCCGGCTGCCGGGCCACGAGGTCCTGGCGTGGGACGGGCCGGAGGAGTCGATCATCCAGGTCCTGGAAGCCACGGTGTGGTCCAAGGAGTGTTGGGTGGCCTCCATCGAGGGGCTCTCGATGCCGGTCCGTCGCGGGCCCGGCCCGATCGCCGAGCTGGCCGAGCGTCACGACGCGGTCGCGGAGCGGTGGCTCGCCGTCGTACGCGACATCGAGCGCCGCGGAGGCTGGGAGGATCGGCTCGTGGACGCCCTGTGCGAGCCCCCGGAGAGCTTCCAGATGGGATCGGTGGTCGCCCACATCCTGACGTACGCGGCCCATCGGCGTCTGCTGGCCCGGGGGATGCTCCGGATGGCCGGGGTCGAGGTGGACCACGGCGACCCGATCGAGTGGCTGCGGGCCCGCCGTGGCGAGATGCCGTCGGCCTGAGCCGACGGGAATTGATTCGGCGCCGGTGCCTGCGCCTCGTACCCTGGGGCCGTGACCCCTACCTGGACTGAGATCAGCACCCTCGAGCAGCTCGTCGACCTGGTCGGCACCCCGCACGAGCGGGCCGTCACCAAGGGGCGTCCCGCGCTCCTCGACATCGACCGGGAGTGGCTCGCGGCGACGCCGTTCTGCGTGCTGGCGACCGCGGACGAGTTCGGTAACTGCGATGCCTCGCCCAAGGGGGACCCGGCCGGGTCGCTGGTGCACGTCATCGACGACAAGACGATCGCGATCGCCGAGCGACCGGGCAACAAGCGCGTCGACGGCTACCGCAACGTGCTCACCAACCCGCACGTCGGCCTCAACTTCCTGATCCCGGGCCGTGGTGACACGCTGCGGATCAACGGGCGCGCGCGGCTGGTCTCCGACGCGCCGTTCTTCGACGCGATGGCCGTCAAGGGCAAGCGGCCGATCCTCGCCCTGGTCGTCGACATCGACGACATCTTCTTCCATTGCGCGAAGGCCTTCCTGCGCTCCGGCCTGTGGAACCCGGAGACCTGGGACCCCGACCACCTCCCCAAGCGCGCCGTCATCGCCAAGCAGGTCGAGAACGACCCGCGTACGCTGGCGGAGATGGAGGACTACTACCGCACGGACACCTACTCGAAGTTCCTCTACTGATGACCTACACGTATGTGAAGGGGCACGGTACGGAGAACGACTTCGTGCTGCTGCCGGACCTCGACGGGTCGGTGCACGGCGCGCTCTCCGAGGAGGAGATGGCCGATCGGGTCCGGGCGCTGTGCGACCGGCGGGCCGGCCTCGGCGCCGACGGGATCCTGCGGGTGATCCGCACCGCTGCCTACTCGGGCTCCGATCGCCCGACGAGCGATGCCGAGTGGTTCATGGACTACCGCAACGCCGACGGCACTGTCGCGGAGATGTGCGGCAACGGCACCCGGGTCTTCGCGGAATACCTGCGTTCTGCCGGGCTCGCCGGCGACGAGGTCACCTTCGCCACCCGCGCGGGCGACAAGACGCTGCGCGCGTCCGGAGACGTGTGGACCGCCGACCTGGGCTCGCCCAAGCTGCTCGGGTCGACCCAGATCACCGTCGCCCACCACTTCTGGCCGGCCGCCAACGTCGACATGGGCAACCCGCACGCCGCCGCCGAGGTCGAGTCGCTCGACCCCCACGGCCCCGTCGGCGACCTCTACGACTCCCCGATCTTCGACGAGGCGGTCTACCCCCACGGGGTCAACGTCGAGTTCTTCGAGCGCGTCGCCGAGCGTCACGTCGCCATGCGCGTCTTCGAGCGTGGCGCGGGCGAGACCCGCTCCTGCGGCACCGGCGCCTGCGCGGTGATGGTCGCGGCCGCAGAGGCCGACGGTCTCGCGGTCGCGCGCGATGCTGATGTGACGTACCGCGTCGACGTCCCCGGTGGCACCCTCCACGTCACCTGGACGACCGACGATCGCGTCCTCCTTGCCGGCCCCGCCGTCCTGGTAGCCGAAGGCACCACCACCCTCTGACCCTCCTCGGCCGAAACCGTAGAAATGGCGTGCCGAGTCGGTAGTTTTGGTGCGCCGAGTCGGTAGTTTCGGGCGACGAATTTCTACTTTCGTCGCCCAGAACTGCAGTTTCGGCTCGCCAAAGGTGCAGTTTCGGCCCGCCAGTTCTACGGTCTCGGCGAGATGGTTAACGGGTATTCACCATCGTGAGGGCGGTCACGTCTAGGGTGCTGCCCATGGAGTTGACTGATAGCACAGCGATCGTGACGGGTGCGGCCAGCGGGATCGGGGCGGCGACGGCCCGGGCGCTGGCGGCCAAGGGTGCGACGGTGATCGTCGCGGACATGCAGAAGGACAAGGGCGAGGCCCTGGCGGAGGAGATCAAGGGGCTGTTCGTGCCCGTTGATGTGACCGACACCGACCAGATCACCAACGCCGTGGAGCGGGCTGTGGAGATCGCCCCGCTGAAGGCGGTGGTCAACTCGGCCGGGATCGGATGGGCACAGCGCACCATCGGGCGCGACGGTCAGATCGGGTCGGCGCACGACCTGGACGCGTACAAGAAGGTCATCGCGATCAACCTGATCGGCACCTTCGACATGTGCCGCCAGGCGGCGACCTACATCAGCCGTAACGAGCCCGACGCCAACGGCCAGCGCGGCGCCATCGTCAACCTGGCCAGCGTGGCGGCCTTCGACGGCCAGATCGGGCAGGTGTCGTACTCCTCGTCCAAGGGTGGTGTCGTCGGCCTCACCCTCCCGCTCGCGCGCGACCTCGCCGCGGTCGGGATCCGGGTCAACACCGTTGCCCCCGGCCTGATCGACACCCCGATCTACGGCGAGGGCCCGGAGTCGGAGGCGTTCAAGGCCAAGCTCGGTGAGAGCGTGCTGTTCCCGCACCGGCTCGGTGTGCCGGCAGAGCTGGCGAGCATGGTCGTGGAGTGCCTGACCAACGACTACATGAACGGCGAGACGATCCGCGTCGACGGCGGCATCCGGATGCCACCGAAGTAGCAGGAGTACCCCGACGGCTGGCGCACCGCTAATGTGTGCGCCAGCCGCGGACAGTTGAAACCGCTCCGCGGACGTCGGAACCAGGGGAGTTCGCATGTCCGATAAGGCGGACATCAGTACGTCGAAGGCGCTCGCGATCATCGAGTCCGAGGAGCCCGCCGAGCAGGCGGGACCGAGCGAGCCTGCCCGAAAGCTGCAGCTCACGCGGGAGACGATCGGGGTGATCGCAGTTGCGGCGGGCGTCCTGGCGGCGTGCCTGGTCGCGACCGCGCTGGTCGCCAACGGCAAGCCGGCCACGAGTGGCAGCCGGACCTGCCTGGGCCCGCCGATGACGGTCGCGGTGGCGCCCGAGGCGGCGACCGTCGTGGGCGACATCCTCGAGGAAGCCGGCTGCGGACAGATCGAGGTGCAGCCGACCAAGGCCGACCAGATCCTCCAGCCGATGGCGGTCGGCAGCGACCTGCCCGACATGTGGATCCCAGACTCCTCGCTCTGGCTCGAGCGGATCAAGCCGGCCGTCGAGCCGGTCACGCTGCGGGCCTCGATGGCCTCCTCGCCGGTGGTGCTCGTCTCCGGCGACGGCCTCACCCGCACCTCCTACGACGAGGCATTCACCGAGGACGACCTGCTGATGGGCGACCCGCAGCGGATGATGAGCGCGCTCGGCACGGTCGTCGCCAGCCAGGGGGAGTCACAGAAGCAGGCCAAGCTGGAGCCGTACGCAGAGCGGATCGCCTCCGGCGTCGAGGGTGCCGCGCCGACCGATACCGCGCGTCTGGCCGAGCTGCAGACCGCGTTGAGCGGAGTGACCGCGACCAGCGAGCAGCAGTGGTCGACGTACGCGCCGCAGCTGAAGGCCAGTGCGCCGAAGGAAGGCACGGTGGTCCTCGACTACCCGGTCCTGATCACCGCCGACTCCTCTCGCCGCAACGCGATCGCCGCCACGATCACCGCCTTCGCCCGCGTGCTCGACAGCGGCGCCGCGGACACCTCGCTGACGCAGGCCGGTTTCCGCACCGCCGGAGCCGGCAAGCCGTCTCCCAACGTCGGCGCGTTCACCCAGGTCGACTCTGCCGCCGTGGCCGAGGCCGCCTCGGAGTGGAACGCCAAGCTGCGGCCCACCCGGACGATCGCGGTCGTGGACGTATCCGGGTCGATGGCCTGGCCGGCTGCTCTCGGTAGCGATACGACCCGCCTCGGGCTCACTCAGGCGGCGGTGTCCGAGGCCGTCGAGCTCCTCCCCGGTGGCGCCGCGCTGGGGCTGTGGGCCTTCTCCGAGAAGACCGAGGGCGAGCTCGGCGGCGACCACGCCGTGCTCGTCCCGACCCGCCAGCTGGCCGCGAAGAACCAGCGCGCGCAGCTGACGGGGGAGATCGCCGGGCTCACGGCACGCACCGGCGGCGGCACCGCCCTGCACGACAGCGCGCTCGCGGCGTACCGGGCCGCAGTCGCCTCCTACGACCCGCTCGCGTCCAACAGCGTGCTGATCTTCACCGACGGCACCAACGACGATCCGGACTCGTTCGACCTGACAGAGCTCATCGATCAGCTGGAAGCCGCCTCCGACCCACTGCGGCCGGTCCGGGTCCTGGGGATCGGCATCACTGCCGACGCCGACATGGGCGCGCTGCGGGCGATCTCCGACGCGACCGGCGGGGCTGCGTACGTCGCCGAGCGGCCGGAGGAGGTCGGGACCGTCCTGCGAGAGGCTCTCGATCAGCGCTGAGGATCCGGCCAGAGCCGGCCTGCCGGATAAGCATTGTCCCCCGGGTGGTGCGGCGCCGTATCCTTGTTGGTATATGACGAACAACGCACACGACTTCTCACTCGCTGACGAGCTCGAGGCCACCGAGGACTGGGACGCGCTCGATGACACCCCAGAAATTGGATACAGCGAGTCGGGCTACGTAGACGAGGATCCCGAGACCGACCCGACCGTCGGTGCGATGGAGCTCGCCGAGCGACACGCGCTCAAGCGTGTCGCCAGCCTGCGCACCGAGCTCGAGGACATCACCGAGGTCGAATACCGCCAGCTGCGGCTGGAGCGAGTGGTGCTCGTGGGCGTGTGGGCCGGCGGCACCCAGACGGACGCCGAGAACTCCCTCGCCGAGCTCGCGCTGCTCGCCGAAACGGCGGGCTCCGAGGTGCTGGAGGCGATCTACCAGCGTCGCCAGGCGCCGGACCCTGCGACGTACATCGGACGGGGCAAGGTCGAGGCGCTCAAGGAGATCGTTGCCGCGACCGGCGCCGACACCGTGATCGCCGACGGCGAGCTGGCGCCGAGCCAGCTCAGGAACCTCGAGGACCGCACCGGCGTCAAGGTCGTCGACCGGACCGCGCTGATCCTCGACATCTTCGCCCAGCACGCGAAGTCGCGTGAGGGCCAGGCGCAGGTGGAACTCGCCCAGCTCAGCTACATGAAGCAGCGGCTTCGTGGTTGGGGTGGCAACCTGTCGCGCCAGGCCGGTGGACGGGTCGCCGGTGGTGCCGGTATCGGTGGCCGTGGTCCCGGTGAGACGAAGATCGAGACCGACCGTCGCCGGATCAACACCAAGATCGCCAAGCTCAACCGTGAGCTGAAGGCGATGAAGGGCACTCGCGACACCAAGCGTGCCGACCGCAAGCGTCACCACATTCCGGCGGTCGCGATCGCCGGCTACACCAACGCCGGCAAGTCGTCGCTGCTCAACCGGCTCACCGGTGCCGGCGTGCTCGTCGAGGACGCCCTCTTCGCGACCCTCGACCCGACCACCCGCAAGACGACCACGGACGACGGCCGCGTCTACACGATGTCCGACACCGTCGGCTTCGTGCGCCACCTGCCCCACCAGCTCGTCGAGGCCTTCCGGTCCACGCTGGAGGAGGTCGCCGACGCCGATCTGGTCGTGCACGTGGTCGACGGCTCCCACCCGGATCCCGAGGGTCAGCTGGCCGCGGTGCGGGAGGTTTTCGCCGAGATCGGCGCCAGCGAGGTGCCTGAGCTGGTCGTGATCAACAAGGCCGACATCGCCGACCCGCTGGTGGTCGCCAGGCTGCAGCGTGCCGAGCCCCACTCGGTCGCGGTCTCGGCCAAGACCGGAGAGGGCATCGACAAGGCCATCGTCGCGGTGGAGAACGATCTGCCGAAGCCGGGCGTGGAGTTCACCGCGCTGGTTCCCTACGAGCGGGGCGACCTGGTCAACCGGATCCACCAGCACGGCGAGATCGACCACCTCGAGCACACTGCCGAAGGCACCGTCGTCAAGGGCCGCGCCAACGCGGACCTGGCCGGCGAGCTGGCTGCATACACGAACTGAGCGAGGCCGAGCGGCGAGCTTGCTCGTCCGTTCGTGCCGAGCGAAGGAGTAGGCGCGCGCAGCGCGTACTCTGCCTGATCATCGGGCACTGATCTCCAGGCATCGGTCTCGGGACGTCGACAGGGCGCTGATCAGGCGTTGAGTTCGGCGTTTCGACATCGGTGATGCCAGGCTCGTCCCTCACACTTGGGACGGTCGGTCGTTGGAGAGGGCACGGATGACAGAGGTACGTCGGGCAGCGCGCGCGATCATGGTGGGCGCGCTGGCTGGTGCTGTCCTGGTGACCACGCTCGCCGGCTGTGCCAGCGAGGACGATGGCGTGCTCCCGGGGCAGGTGCCGGAGCACGAGACGCAGGTGACCCAGGACCTGTGCACGCGGCTGGCCGCAGAGTCGGTGGCCCGTGCCGCAGTGGTGACCGGAGCCGGTGAGCAGGTCGTCGTGATCGGCGACTCCTGGGCCTCTGGCTTCGGGCTGGACGACCCAGGTCAGTCGTGGCCGCGCTATCTCGACGGCGAGGTGCGGGTCTCCGGCTTCGGTGGCACCGGCTACTCGCGTGGGCTGATGGAGCGGTGTGGTCCGATCTCGTTCCCCGAGCGCGTTCCTGACGTGCTCGCCCAGGGGGCTGACCTGGTCGTGCTCGAGGGCGGCATCAACGACTCCAAGAGCGAGCTCGACGAGGTCGAGAAGGGCTTCCGCGAGACCCTGGACGAGCTGAAGGACCACCAGGTCATCGTGCTCAGCGCGCCCAAGGTGAACTCGCGCGCCAAGGCCATCAGGGTCGTCAACAAGATGATGCGGCGGGTCTCGGCGGAGTACGGGGTGACGTACATCAACGTCTTCGACCTCGAGCTGCCCATGCTCGAGGACAACACCCATCTGACTGTCGCGGGCCACATGCAGTTCGGGGAGATCGTCGCCCGGCGGATCGCGGAGAGCCGATCGGAGACTGTCCCCGCGCACGGCTAAGGTTGCCCGAGTGACCGCAACCGAAACCGTCTCCCAGTCGCCCGTACGCGAAGCCCTCGCGGATGCGGTCGCGACCCTCGGCGGGGCCACCCGTGATGGTCAGGTGCTGATGGCCGACGCGGTGGCGCAGGCGCTCGCCGACGAGGAGCACCTGCTGGTCGAGGCCGGCACCGGCACCGGAAAGTCGCTGGCGTATCTGGTCCCGTCGCTGCTCCACGACAGCCGGGTCGTGGTGGCCACCGCGACGCTGGCGCTGCAGCATCAGCTCGTCGAGCGCGACCTGCCGCGTCTGGTGAAGGCGATCGGCTCGCGCCCGGGCGTCGACGCCTCCTACGCCGTCCTCAAGGGCCGCTCCAACTACGCCTGCCTCCACCGCGTGCGCGAGGGTGCTCCCGACGACCAGGGCACCCTGGTCGACGTGCCGCTGGGCGCGATGGCGGAGAAGGTCCTCGAGCTCCGCAGCTGGGCCGAGAAGGAAGCGGACAAGGGCGGGAGCGGTGAGCGCGACTCCGCCCCTCGGCACACCGACCGCGAGTGGCGCCAGGTCTCGGTCAACCACCGCGACTGCCTCGGCGCCGCCAAGTGTCCCTTCGGCGAGGAGTGCTTCGCCGAGGTCGCTCGTGAGAAGGCTCAGAAGAGCCATCTGATCGTCACCAACCACTCGCTGCTCGCGATCGACGCGATCGAGGGGGTGCCGATGATCCCAGAGTACGACGCCGTGGTGATCGACGAGGCCCACGAGCTGGTTGCGCGCGTGACCCAGGCGGCGACCGACGAGCTGACCGCGGCCGAGGTGGAGCGGGCCGCCCGACGGGCCCAGAAACACATCGACGGCTCCGAGGCCGACGACCTGGCCGACGCCTCCGACGCGCTCCGGGCAGCGATCAACGAGACCTCACCTGGGCGGCTGATCACGCTGCCCGAGGTCGTCTCGGACGCCTTGGTGCTCGTGCGTGACGCTGCTCGCTCAGCGATCTCGGCGCTCCCCAAGCCGAAGGACTCCGAAGGGGCCGACCCCGGCTTCCAGCAGGCCAAGGGTGGCCTGCAGGAGGTCTTCACCACTGCCGAGCGGATGGCTGCTGCCGCCGAGTCCGACGTCATCTGGATCAACGAGGGCGGCGACAGGATCCCGCCGCGTCTGTGTGTCGCGCCCCTGCAGGTCTGGGCGCAGATGCGCGACAAGCTGCTGCGGGAGAAGACCGTCGTCTTCGCCTCGGCGACCCTCAAGCTCGGCGGCGACTTCGGCCCCGTGGCTGGATCCCTCGGGCTGAAGGCGGAGGAGCGCACCGAGCTGGGTGCCGGGGCGCAGCGTACGGAGGACGTTCTGCCGTGGATCGGGCTGGATGTCGGCAGCCCGTTCGACTACGGCAGGCAGGGGATCTTGTACGTCGCCCGCCACCTGCCCCCTCCCGGGCGCGACGGCATGGGCGCCAAGACCATGGACGAGATCGTCGACCTGGTCGACGCCGCGGACGGGCGTACGCTCGGGCTCTTCTCCTCACGCCGTGCCGCCGAGGCGGCCGCCGAGGTCGTGCGCCAGAAGCTGCCTCACCTGACCACCCTGGCCCAGGGTGACGCCCAGCTGCCCGAGCTCGCCGCGCAGTTCGTCGCCGACCCGCATACGGTGCTGTTCGGGACGCTGTCGCTGTGGCAGGGCCTCGACGTGCCCGGCGACACCTGCCAGCTCGTGATCATCGACCGGATCCCGTTCCCGCGGCCCGACGACCCGCTGATGTCGGCCCGGCAGCAGGCGGCCGACAAGGCCGGTGGCAACGGGTTCATGCAGGTCGCCGCCACCCACGCGGCGCTGCTGTTGGCGCAGGGGGCCGGCCGGCTGATCCGCACCACCACCGATCGTGGCGTCGTGGCCGTGCTCGACGCTCGCCTGGCGACCGCCCGCTACGGCGGGTTCCTCAAGGCGAGCCTGCCGCCGATGTGGGCCACCACCGACCCCGATGTCGTCCGCAAGGCTCTCAAGCGGCTCTCCGAGCTGGCCTCTGCCTGAGCCAGCGGTATCGGCTCGTCCAGACCAGAACTCACGCCGAGTCGGCTCGTCAGAACGAGCCGACTCGGCGTGAGTTTGTGCGTCAGCGGTAGGTCTTCGCCCACCAGCGGTGGGTGGCCTTGTCGGGCGAGGCGACACCGCGGCAGGAGAACGCGGTGCCCTTGCCGCACTTGAAGTTGCTGCTCGCGTTGACGAAGGTGACCTCGACCTTGCGGATCCGCTTGGAGGAGAAGCCCTTGATGGTCTTTGTGGCGATGCCGTCGCGGTTGGGCTTGAGGTAGTAGACGCCCCGGGTGCCGTCGGTGCGGAAGATGCTGACCACGGCGGCGTTGGCGTTGGGGCGGGCCACGTCGACCTTCACCCGCAGCTTCCAGCCCTTGCCGACCTTCTTCGGGACGAGGCGCTGCGAGGCGTACGTCAGGTGCTTGAGGGTGAACTTGCCGCTGACCGTCTGCCGCTTCGCGGGCAGTGCCTTGCGGCCGTCGTAGACCGGCGCGTAGTAGGCGCGGCCCTCGCTGTAGGTCTTCCTGGGGGCCAGGTTGGCGGCGGCGAAGCGGGCGTACTGCGCCTTGAGGGTGGTGCCGCGAGCGGCGAGCGCCCGGCGGATGGCGAGGGTGGAGTGGGTCGACGGGGCCCGGTTCCAGACGTCGAGGACCACTGCCGGCAGGTCACCGCGCTTCCTGGTGAAACGCTCGGAGAGATAGCGGAAGAAGATCCAGTTGCCGTAGATGCCGAGGTTGGAGACGTTGGAGTTGTCGAGCGGCTTGCGCTGGTCCTCGAGCTGGCCGTAGGCCAGGTATTGCCGGTTGTCGTTGATGCTGTCGTAGACCTCGTCCTCGACCCAGGTCGCGGTGGACTCCATCATCCAGCGGTCCTCGCCGGCGTCGTAGGCGAACTGGACCGCGTGGAAGTACTCATGAGCAGCCGTCACGCGGAGGTTCTCCGTGGGCGTGTTCATGGAGCCGTACTCGCTGGTGGCGTAGTCGTTGTCCAGCACGCAGTAGGCGGTCGCGGCGGTCTTGGAGACCTTCGTCTCGGGCGCGCAGTAGCCGTAGTAGCCCTCGTCGTAGAGGTTCTCCAGGTAGATGTCGACCTTGCCCGGGGTGACCGACTTGTCGGCCGCGGGCTTGCGGTAGCCCGCCTTCACGTAGATGTTGTGGACCTTCGTGACCACGTCGCGGACCTGGTTCGCGTAGGCCACGGACGCCTTGTCGCCACCCTTGCCGGGGGTGTAGTGGACGCAGACCGCGTGGCTGCAGGTCTGGGTGGCTGCGCGGGGGCGGGCGAGCAGCTCGCGCGCCGCCACCTGGTTGGGGCCGTCCAGAGCGTCCTTGGCGTTCCACAGGTCGGCCAGCGCGATCGTCGCGTCGGGTCGGCCGGCGACGTGCCGGCCGGGCACGACCTGCCGGGTGCCACGCACCGACTGGTTGCGCTTGACCTTCTTGGCCGCGGCGAGCGCCTCGCGGGCCGTCTTCTCCGTCACCGGCTGCTCGACGCCGGTCTCACCGCCGGTCATCACCGACCCCGCCGGGGTCGACCCGGTTGCGGGCATGGTGGCCGCGAACGTGGCTACGACCATGCCTGCGATCAGGACGAGGGAGCGTTGTTTGCGGTTGATCCGGCGGGCAATGTTTCGCATGAGATACCAGACGTTCGGGAAGGCAGACCAGGGCAGTCTAAGCGCAGAGGGCCGACCCTACACCGGTGAAACGCCTATCCGGGCCGCGAGACGTGATGGCGACGCCGGGCGCTGCAGGAGACGACGCAGCCGCCGGTCCCGTATGGGCCGGCGGCTGGATCTCACGCAGTATTCAGGTCTCAGAGGCTACGCAGAACAGCCGTCACCTTGCCGAGGATCGTCGCGTGGGTGCCGTCGATCGGCTCGTACGCAGCGTTGTGCGGCAGCAGCCACACCTTGCCGTCCTTGCGGGAGAGCGTCTTGACGGTCGCCTCGCCGTCGATCAGCGCGGCCACGATCTCGCCGTTCTCCGCGGTCGGCTGCTGGCGCACGACCACGAAGTCGCCGTCGCAGATGGCGGCGTCGACCATCGAGTCACCGGAGACCGAGAGCAGGAAGAGGTCGCCGTTGCCGACCAGCTGCTTGGGCAGCGGGAAGACGTCCTCGACGCTCTGCTGGCTCGACGTCTCCTCGGCCAGGATCGGGCCACCGGCCGCGATCCGCCCGACCAGGGGGACCATCGTGGCGTCGGGGTTGGGGTCGACGGCGGCCTCGGAGGCGATCGTCGTCTCGGGCTCCTCGCCGGACATGGCCTTGCGGTGAGCCATCACCTCGGGGAGGAACACCTCGAGGGCGCGGGGTCGCTTCGGGTCCTTGCGGATCAGACCACGCTGCTCCAACGCGCGGAGCTGGTGGGCGACGCTGCTGGTGCTGGTCAGCCCGACCGCGGCGCCGATCTCGCGCATGCTGGGCGGGTAGCCGCGCTGTTCGATGCTGTCGCGCAGGTGCGCGAGGATGCGCTGCTGACGCGGCGTGAGCCCGGTCGCGTCCGGCGGCCCGTCGGGGAGCTCGCGGACGCGGCTCTTCTTCGAACCGCCTGATCCGGTGCCTGTCTTCTGCGTGGTCATGCCATCACATTAGTCCCTCTGGCACCACTACTTCAAACATCTGTTCGATCTCGTTTGTGACGCGTGTCGGCGCTCGAAAATTCTTGGGCGCGCCACTTGCGTTGTTCGAACACGTGATCTAACTTCGAACATGTGCTCGATCGAACACGTGATCGAGAGACTTGTGAACTGGAGGCCGTGATGAGTGCAACCGTCTATGTGCTGCCCGTAGCCGAACCGCCCCGTCCTGTGCGTGAGGAGCGTCGCTCGACGGTGCGGCTCACCCGGCGAGGACGGGTCGTCGTGTTCGCGTTCGCGCTGGTCGTGCTCTTCGGGATCGCGCTGATCGGGGCGAAGGTGGCGTTCGCGGTGGAGAGCGGTGCCGAAAAAAGCTCCGGTTCCGCCGCTCACACGATGGTCGTCGGTGATGGCGACACGCTCTGGGACATCTCCGAGAAGGCCGTCATCGGCACCGACGCTTCGATTCGGGAGATGGAGCGGACGATCAAGGAGCTCAACGGCCTCGAGTCCTCGATGCTCCTGTCCGGGCAGACCCTGATCGTCCCGACCGCGCCGTGAGCTCATCTCGACAGGCTGGATAGGCCACACAGATGTCCGGCTGCTCCTTCGAGACCGGCAGCCGGCAACCGGGGAAAGTGAGAGTGCTGCAGACGATGGGAAGCGTCTGCAGCACTCTCGCTGTTTCGGGGCCCGCTGGGTCAGGGTCAGTGACGCCCGCGGTAGGGGCTGTCCGGCTCGGCCGGCGGCCACTGCTTGTTGCGGATGCCGTGTCGCGGCGGCCATTCGTCGTCCGGTTGGTCGGCCGGGTCCTGGGGAGGCCGCTGGGTGGGCATCGCCTGGGTCGCGGCGGGATCCTGGGTCAGTCGAGCCCGAGAGCCGGTCTGGCCGTAGCCGGTCGGCGCCTGGTAGGAGCCGGACTGGTACTGCGGCGATCCGGCCTGCTGGGCGGGGTAGCCGTCGGTGGTGTATCCCTGCGATCCGTACACCGAGGTGCTCTGTGGTGTCGAGGTCGGCGTCGAGGGGTTGGAGTAGTAGGGCTGCGGGGTCGGCGGGGGAGCGGTCGGCGGCTGGTAGGCCGATGCGCCGTAGGCAGCCCGGCTGCCGGTGCTGCCGTAGCCCTGATCGTCTCCGGGATAGCCGTATGGCGACTGGGAGCTCGTGTCGGTGTAGGCCGAGCGACTCCCGGTGCTGCCGTAGGGCTGCTGCTGGTTCCCGGTGTCGGCGCTGTGTCGGCTGTAGGAGCCGGTGTCCTCGTAGCCGTAGGAGCCGGTGCCGTAGTAGTCCTGCTCCGAGTAGGCCTGGCCCGGGTAGTCCTGCTCCTCCACGTAGGCGTTGGAGTGGTTTCCGGCGTAGTCGTCGGCGGGCGGTGGGGTGGGGGAGCCGGTGAGGGCCCGCCAGGCCTTCCCGGCGAAGGTGAAGGTCAGGAAGAGGCAGGCGACTGCGAAGACCGCCGCGATGGCGAGCTTCACCCAGGCGCCGGAATCGCCTCCCCGTGCGTCGGCCCCGAAACCGACGGCGACCCACACCAGCACTCCCCAGATGATCAGGGAGGCCAGTGTCGCGATCGCAGGCAAGATGAATGGTGGCCGGGGACCGCTTCTGGGGCGCGTGCCTCTCCGCGACCCGACGCGATTTCCTCCGGAGATGTTTGTCACGGGGGTCATTCTTACGCATGCAGCCCAGTTCGGCGCCCCTGAACCGGAATCTTTCGGTGTTTGGCCCGGCGACACGCCGTGCAGGCGGGAAACCCGCCCTGCGCTTGCATCGACTGAGGGGCGGGCGTACGGTTACCACTACATCTAGTAGTTACACGGCTGTAGTTATCCACATCTAGTTCACATGAATAGGTGGATGACTCACAGCGATGAGGGTGTTGTTCCACAGGGGTCCACGCTCGTATCCACAGGTTCCACAGGCTCGGGCCGCCGTTGAGACGGCCTGGATCCACAGGCTTCATGAGAGGGGCTCGACCGTGCACTGTCCGTTCTGCCGACACAGCGACACCAAGGTGCTCGACTCCCGTGTGGCCGAGGAGGGTGGCCAGATCCGGCGCCGCCGGGTCTGCCAGGAGTGCGGGAAGCGGTTCACGACCGTCGAGCAGATGCAGCTGATGGTGGCCAAGCGCTCCGGCGCTGCGGAACCGTTCAGCCGCGACAAGGCGGTGCATGGCGTCCGCAAGGCATGCAAGGGCCGCCCGGTCACCGAGGACCAGCTCGCCTGCCTCGGCCAAGAGGTCGAGCAGGCGCTGCGCAGCCAGGGGTTGGCCGAGGTCCCCAGCCACGAGGTGGGGCTGGCGATCCTCGCGCCGCTGCGCGAGCTCGACGAGGTGGCCTACCTGCGCTTCGCCAGTGTCTACCGGGCCTTCGGCTCGGCGGAGGATTTCGAGCGGGAGATCCAGATGCTGCGTACGGAACGGGAAGTCAACGACTTCGAGGCAGAACATCCGGTCGAGGTCCCGGTGGGCACCGACTAGATCCCACGGCCATGTGAATCGAGACGGCACACAGACCGGCCCAGGCAGGCCGTGGGGAAGCGACCTGCCTGGGCCTTTAAACAGCAGAGCCAGCACGACTCAGAGCAAGACGTACGAAGCCCGAACGGGCGCAACAGGAGACTCCACCATCAGCACCGACCAGCAGCACGGCACAGCGATCGATGACAACAGGGGGAAAGAAATGACAGACACGGCAGCAGAGGCATCGACGAAGGCGGGCGCCGGGCTGAAGATCGAGCGGATCTTCAGCACCGAGGGTGTCCACCCGTACGACGAGATCACCTGGGAGCGACGCGACGTCGTCCAGAAGAACTGGAAGACCGGCGCGACCGTCTTCGAGCAGACCGGCGTGGAGTTCCCCGACTTCTGGTCGATCAACGCCTCGACGATCGTGACGACCAAGTACTTCCGCGGTGCGATCGGCACGGAGAAGCGTGAGCAGAGCCTGAAGCAGCTGATCGACCGGGTCGTGAACACCTACGTCGCCTCCGGCAAGGAGAACGGCTACTTCGCCTCGGACGCCGACGCCGACCTCTTCGGCCGCGAGCTCACCTGGCTGCTGGTCCACCAGTACTTCGCGTTCAACTCGCCGGTCTGGTTCAACGTCGGCACCGAGTCCCCCCAGCAGGTCTCTGCCTGCTTCATCCTCTCGGTCGACGACTCCATGGACTCGATCCTGAACTGGTACAAGGAAGAGGGCCTGATCTTCAAGGGCGGCTCCGGTGCCGGTCTCAACCTCTCCCGCATCCGCTCCTCCAAGGAGCTGCTGAAGTCCTCCGGCGGCACCGCCTCCGGCCCTGTCTCCTTCATGCGTGGCGCCGACGCGTCCGCCGGCACCATCAAGTCCGGCGGCGCCACCCGCCGTGCGGCGAAGATGGTCGTCCTCGACGTCGACCACCCCGACATCGAGGAGTTCGTCGAGACCAAGGCGCGCGAGGAGGACAAGATCCGCGCGCTGCGCGATGCCGGCTTCGACATGGACCTGGGTGGCAAGGACATCTCGTCCGTGCAATACCAGAACGCCAACAACTCCGTGCGCGTCTCCGACGAGTTCATGCGCGCCGTCGAGGAGGGCAAGAAGTTCGGTCTCCGCGCCCGCACCACCGGTGAGGTCATCGAGGAGATCGACGCCCGCGAGCTGTTCCGCAAGATCTCGATCGCCGCGTGGGAGTGTGCCGACCCGGGTCTGCAGTACGACGACACCATCAACGACTGGCACACCAACCCGGAGACGGGCCGGATCACCGGCTCCAACCCGTGCTCGGAATACATGTCGCTGGACAACTCCTCCTGCAACCTGGCGTCGCTGAACCTGCTGAAGTTCCTCAAGGACGACGACACCTTCGACGCCGTGCGCTTCGAGCAGGCCTGCGAGGTCGTCTTCACCGCGATGGACATCTCCATCTGCTTCGCCGACTTCCCGACCGAGGCGATCGGCCAGACCACCCGCGACTACCGCCAGCTCGGCATCGGGTACGCCAACCTCGGCGCGCTGCTGATGGCGATGGGTCTCGGCTACGACTCCGAGGGTGGCCGCACCATGGCCGCCGCCATCACCTCGCTGATGACCGGCGCCGGCTACAAGCGCTCTGCCGAGCTGGCCGGTGTCGTCGGTCCGTACGCCGGCTACGCCCGTAACGCCGAGGCTCACCTGCGGGTCATGCGCAAGCACCAGGCCGCCAACGACGCGGTCCGCTCGATCAACCCGGTCGACCGCAACATCATCGACGCGGCGACCAAGGTGTGGGCCGATGTCATCGAGGTCGGCCGGGTCAACGGCTTCCGCAACGCCCAGGCCTCGCTGCTCGCGCCGACCGGCACCATCGGCTTCATGATGGACTGCGACACCACCGGCATCGAGCCCGACTTCTCGCTGGTCAAGTTCAAGAAGCTCGTCGGTGGCGGCTCGATGCAGATCGTCAACCAGGTGATTCCGCGGGCGCTGAAGAAGATGGGCTACCAGCCCGAGCAGATCGAGGCGATCGTCGACTACATCGCCGAGCACGGCCACGTCATCGACGCGCCGGGCCTGCGCCAGGAGCACTACGAGGTCTTCGACACCGCGATGGGCAAGCGCGCGCTGAAGCCGATGGGCCACGTGCGCATGATGGCCGCGACGCAGCCGTTCCTCTCCGGGGCGATCTCCAAGACCGTCAACCTGCCGGAGTCCGCGACGGTCGAGGAGATCGAGCAGGTCTACATGGAGTCGTGGAAGCTGGGCCTGAAGGCCACCGCGATCTACCGCGACAACTGCAAGGTCGGCCAGCCGCTGGCCGACGGCAAGTCGGAGGGCGCCAAGAAGGACCAGGGTCTCTCCACCGCCGCTGCGGAGGCCGCGGAGGCGGTTGCCGCCGAGGTCGAGCCCGAGGTCATCGAGAAGATCATCGAGAAGATCGTCTACGCGCCGACCCGCAAGCGTCTGCCGAAGTCGCGCGTCTCGCGCACCACCTCCTTCACGGTGGGCGGCGCCGAGGGCTACATGACCTCCGGTGCCCACGCCGACGGCGAGCTCGGTGAGGTCTTCCTCAAGCTCGGCAAGCAGGGCTCGACCCTGGCCGGTGTCATGGACGCCTTCTCCATCGCGGTGTCCGTCGGCCTCCAGTACGGTGTCCCGCTGGAGACCTACGTCTCCAAGTTCACCAACCTGAAGTTCGAGCCCGCCGGTCTGACCGACGACCCGGACGTACGCATGGCGCAGTCCCTCATGGACTACGTCTTCCGCCGGCTGGCGCTGGACTACATGTCCTTCGAGGACCGCTCGGCTCTCGGCATCTACTCCGCCGACGAGCGCCAGCGCTACCTCGAGACCGGCTCCTACGAGCCGCTCGGCAACGGCGGCACCACCGCCGCCGAGCTCGTCCAGAAGCCTGCTCGGGAGCGTAAGGCCGCCCCGGAGGCGAAGTCCGAGGTCGTCGATGCCGACATCAAGGAGGAGACCCCCGCCGAGGAGGCTCCGAAGGGTGAGGCCAAGGCCGCGCACACCACCGCCGAGCTGCTCGAGTCGATCAGCGGCATGGCCATCGACAGCCCGCTCTGCTTCACCTGCGGCACCAAGATGCGCCCCGCCGGCTCCTGCTACGTCTGCGAGGGCTGCGGCTCGACCTCCGGTTGCAGCTGAGCCTGAAGGCTGAATGAGTCGGGTCCCGTGCCTCAAGTGGGGGTGCGGGACCGGCTCGTTTTCAGGGGATGTGGGAGTCCCGGTGTCATGGGGTGACCTCGGGGCTCCCACGTAGCAATTGGTTAGCCTGCGATACGTGAGTGATGCGGATCTGGCTGACGTGATGGCGCTCGAACGTGAGCTGCAGACTGCGACGGTTCGCGCCGATCCGGGTCGCCTTGTGGAGCTCTTGGCGCCCGACTTCGAGGAGATCGGTGCCTCTGGCCGCCTATGGGACCTTGCGTCGATTCTCGAGATGCTCGGGAGTGAGAACCATGACTCTCCCGGCATCGAGGTGCACGAACTCACCGGGCGCGTGATCGCGGACGACACGGTCATCCTCAGGTGGCAGTCGGTCCGTGGTGAGCGCCGCGCCCATCGAACCTCGCTGTGGCAACATCGCACAGAGGGTTGGCGCTTGGTGCACCATCAAGGAACACCAGTCGCTTGATGTGGGCGTATCGGTGCAACCGGGTGGTCTCAGGACTCCCAAGTCGCGTTGAGCCTAGGGTTTCTCGATGAGCTCTGATGGCGTAGACGCCCCATACGTAGGGTCTGATTTCTACTGCGATGTCGCGATTCCGCACACTGACCGCCTGGACGTGATGCACGAGGACGAACACGTGCTTGCGTTCCATCACACGCGGCCATTCTGGACAGTCCACATCGTGGTGGTGCCCAAGCGCCACATCGGCTCGCTCACGACCGTGAGTGCCGAGGATGAGAGTGACGTCCGCAAACTGCTCGGTGTCGTCCAAGCGGTGGCCAGGGACGTGGAGTTCGAGCAAGGCGCGGCGGCGATACTCACCAACCTGGGTGCATACCAGGACTCCAAGCACCTCCACGTCCACATCCACAGCGGCGAGCGCCGAGACCAGAGGTGACGTGGGCGTCCTGGTGTCACTGGGTGGCTTCAGGACTCCCACGTCACATCCAGATCTCCAGATCGCACTTGTCTCCACACTTCATCGGGTCTTCCTGCCAGCCTCGTTGGTGCAGCAGTTGAGAAACTCTGCAGGCGGTGCGGCACTGAGTCTCGAACACCTGGGGCCAGCGGACGCGGGCGGTCAATCGGCCGCCCAGAGCCGAGTCATCGAGGTCTCGGTCGGCGTCGCGGCCCTGAGCTCTCCAAGACTCGTGGTTGAGGCGACCGTCTAGCTCGACGACCAGGCCGTACGCCTCGTACTCGACGTCACGGAACTCGTTGCCGTTCGCCGTCAGCCTCACGCTCTGACGGGTGCCTGGTGGGAGGCCGTGGGCGCGTTCGACGCGGCTGAGGTAGCCGTGCTCGAGGACCGAGCAGGTGCCGGCGTCGATGTCGGCGAGCAGCTCGGAGATGAAGGCTCGGCGGGGGAGTCGCGGATGGCGCTCGAGGGCGGCGCGTACGGCATTGGTGGTCACTCCGCGGTGGACGACGATGCCAGCTGGCGGGTCGAGGCGACGGGTGTGGTCGATGGCTACGTGGATGGGGCTCCCACGTCGCCGTTGTTTCCTTTTCGGCACGATAGGTGGGAGCACCGACAGTCTTGGCTCGGCGGGAACTGGCCCGATCTCGATCGCTCAGTTCGCTCGCACGCCTAGAACGCCCGCAAACACCGGCCTTCCGACCCGCCGTTGTGTGGCCTTCGTCCCTGTGGCCCGAGCGGACGGCGAGTGACGATCACTGTATGAGGGCGGCGAGCGCCGCGCGGGCGCGCCGTGGGACTTCACTCGAAGGACAGGAGCCGACAATGATGGGTTACGGATACGGCATGGGTGCCGTGGGCTGGATCGCCATGACCATCTTCTGGGTCGGGTTGATCACCTTGGTCATCTGGGTCATCGCCCGCGTCCTGCCGACCGGCGGTGGCTGGGGGGACGCCGCGCCACGACGGGGCGGAGCACCCGCGGAGAGCGCCGAGGACATCTTGGACCGGCGCTTCGCCGCCGGGGAGCTGGACGAGGAGACGTACCGGTCGATGCGCGCCACCCTGCGCTCCTCCGGGATCACGCGGGACGAGCCCCGGTGATGCGTACGGCAAGGGAGCTGTGGGTTCCGCTGGTGGCCCTGCTCGCGATGCTCGGCTCCGGCGCCTGGTTGATCACCCACGATGAGGATGACGGCCGAGGGTTCGGGCGCTGGGGCGGAACGGGCATGCCGATGATGGGCGGCTCAGCCGAGTCGAGGTGGCTGGCCGGCGACCGCGACCCGGTTGACGACCTCGCCGAGGCACGAGACCGAGCCGAGGACTTCGCCGAGACCCTGGGGCCGGGGCTGCGGGTGGGCGAGGTGATGCGGTTCACCAACAACTACTACGCCGAGCTCGAGGAGACCGACGGGGCCAAGGCCACCGAGGTGCTGGTCGACGCGTCGACCGGGGCCGTACAGCTCGAGTTCGGGCCGGCCATGATGTGGAACACCCGCTACGGGATGATGGCCCGCCCCGGCGCACCCGCTCGGCTCAGCGCCGAGCAGGCCCGGGCGACCGCACAAGCCTGGGCCGACGACCACGAGGGGCTCACCGTCGCCGAACCCGAGGCCTTCCCCGGCTACTACACGCTGCACACGCTCCAGGACGACCGCATCGAGGGGATGCTCTCGGTGAGCGCCGTCACCGGTGCCGTCTGGTATCACAGCTGGCACGGGGAGTTCCAGGAGATGTCGGAAGGCACCTAGCCGACTCGGGACGAGGGATCTCCTGTGGCCACACCCGCCGGGCGGGTCACGCGCGGGCCGGCGGCCGGCCGGAGGTCGGTGGGCGACCACGGCGCAGCCGCTTGTCGACAGCGACCACGACGCTGGCGGCCACCGCGATCGCGAAGATCCGCAGCCATGCGTCCCACCCGATCGGCGCGGTGTGGAAGACCGAGTTCATGGCGGGCAGGTAGGTCAGCGCGAGCTGCCCGACCGCCTGGGTGGTGACGCCGAGGATGACCCAACGGTTCGAGAAGAGGCCGATGCGCCACGCGGACTGCGTGAACGAGCGGCAGCTGAAGAGGTAGAACGCCTCGACCACGACGAACAGGTTCACCGCGGCGGTCCGGGCCTCGGCCAGGCCAGCGCCGCGGGCCTGCTCCCACTCGAACAGCCACCAGGAACCGGCGACCAGCAGCGCGGAGACAAGGAGGATCTGCGTCATCAGTCTGCCGGTGAGCAGCGGCTCGTCGGGGTCGCGAGGAGGCCGGGTCATGATGCCGGCCTCCTTCGGCTCGAAGGCCAGCATCAGACCGAGGGCGACAGCGGTGGTCATGTTGATCCACAGGATCTGGGTGGGCAGGATCGGCAGGGCTGCGCCGGCCACGATCGCGACCAGGATGACCAGCCCCTCAGCGATGTTGGTGGGCAGAGTCCAGGTGATGAACTTGGTGAGGTTGTCGAAGACCCCTCGGCCCTCCTCGACGGCCGCCTCGACGGTGGCGAAGTCGTCGTCGGTGAGGACCATGTCGGCGGCGTCCTTGGCGACCTCGGTGCCGGTCCGCCCCATCGCCACCCCGATCCCGGCCTGCCGCAGCGCCGGCGCGTCGTTGACCCCGTCGCCGGTCATCGCGACGACCTGACCTCGGGCCTGGAGCGACTCGACCAGGCGGAGCTTCTGCTCGGGGGAGACGCGAGCGAACACGCTGGCTCGGTCGACAGCGTCCGGCAGCTCCTCGGCGGGGAGCGCAGCCAGGTCGGCGCCGGTCAGCACCGAACCGGGGACTCGCTCGCGCTCGCTGAGCACTCCCACCTGCGCGGCGATGGCGGCGGCGGTAGCGGCATGGTCGCCGGTGACCATTTTGACCGCGATCCCGGCGCCGTGGCAGGCGGCAACCGCGGCAGCGGCGGCAGCGCGCGGCGGGTCGAGCATGGCCTGCAGGCCGGTGAACGTGAGCGCTGGCCTCAACCCGTCCTCGTCGAACTGTCCGGGATCCAGTTCCTCGGCCCCATCGACCGCCCACATCGCGGTCGCCAGTACGCGAAGCCCCTGCCCGGCGAGTTCGTCGGCCGCCTGCAGTACCGCGGCGCGGTCCAGGGGCCGGCCGTCGCCATCGGTGTTCATCTGGTCGCAGCACAGCTCGAGGATGCGTTCGACCGCGCCCTTGACGAGCACCACCTGTGGCGCGGCGAGCCGGCTGGCGGCGTTCGGGCCGGTGGTGGTGTCCTGGTGGAGAGTCGCCATGTACTGGCGATCGGAGTCGAACGGGATCGTCGCCACCCGGCGAAGCCGATCGGACACGTCGTCGACACCGATCCCGGCCTTGGCGGCGACGACCAGCAACGCAGCCTCCGTGGGGTCGCCGATGATGGACCATCCGTCGTCGCGCTGTGTGAGTGTCGCGTCGTTGCATCCGACGCCCGCTACCAGCGACCAGCAGAGTGCCGGGTCGGCTTCCAACGACGCTGGCCGACCGTCGGCGTCGTGCACCTCTCCGGTGATGTCATAGCCGGAGCCCGTGACTTCGTAGTGACCGTTCGGCGTCCACACGGTGCGTACGGTCATCTGGTTCTCGGTGAGGGTGCCGGTCTTGTCCGAGCAGATCACGGTCGTGCTGCCGAGGGTCTCGACCGCGGGGAGTCTGCGGATCACCGCGCGACGCCGCGCCATCCGGGACACCCCGATCGCCAAGGTGATGGTGACCGCCGCCGGGAGCCCCTCGGGGATGGCACCGACGGCAAGTGCGATCGCGGCGGTGAACGTCTCGGTCGCATCCTGCCCGCGGAGAACGCCGACTGCGAAGGTGGCCGCGGCCAGCCCGAGGATGACGATGGTGAGGGCCTTGCTGAAGGCGGCGAGCTTCTTGGTCAGCGGTGTCGCCAACGTCTCCGCAGCCCCGACGAGCCGATGGATCTCACCCAGCTCGGTCTCAGCGCCGGTGGCGATCACGATCCCAGCGCCGCTTCCGGTGGTGACCAGGGTGCCCGAGTAGGACATGTTGTGACGGTCGGCGACCGGGATCGCGTCCGGAAGCACGACTGCATCCTTGACGACCGGGACGGACTCACCCGTCAGCGCGGACTCGTCGATCCGCAGCTCAGCGAGGCGGATGAGCCGCACATCAGCGGGCACCTTGTCACCGGCCTCGATCAGCACGAGGTCCCCAGGAACGAGTTCCTCGGAGGCAACGGTCCGCTCGTGGCCGTCGCGGATCACCCGCGCGCTGGTGTGGACCATCGTCCGAAGCGCGTCGAGGGCTCCCTCGGCCTTGGACTCCTGGATGAAGCCGACCAGAGCGTTGACCAGCACCACTGCGAGGATCACGGCAGAGTCGACGTACTCGCCCAGGCCGGCGGTGATCGCCGAAGCCGCGAGCAGGACGTAGATCAGCGGATGGTGGAACTGTCGCAAGACCCGCCGAAGATATCCGGCCCCCTTGGCCGGGGGCAGGCTGTTCGGCCCGAAGCGCGCGAGCCGTTCCTCGGCCTCCCGGTCGGACAGCCCACGATGCGGGTCGCTCTCCAGCAGCAGCACCACTTCATGCACCGCCAGACTGTGATGGTCGGTCGCGCTCGAAGACCGAGGCATCGCGGCGGCCGGTAGGTGGTCATCACGACCTTGGCGGTCGGCTCGCGTGGACAGTGGGCTACTCATCCTCGAGCCCGCGCGGATGTCTCGGTGAGGGGCCTGGAGATGGAGGTCGACGGCACGGGCTCGACTACGAGCACCGGCAGGTGCGCATGGCGCACCAAGTCCGAGGACACGCTGCCGAGCAGGTGAGGAGACAGTCCACGACCGCGACGCCCGACCACGACCAGGTCCATGTTCTGTTCCTCGGCGAACCGTCGCAAGGCCTCACCGGGCGGCCCGGCCAGCACCTCGAACCGCACCTCAACGCCAGCTTCTTCGGCGGCAGTGGCGGCAGCGGCCAACCGCTCGGTTGCCGCCGCGAGCTCCGGCCGGGTGTCGTCTTCGCCCGCTTCGTACCACACGACCTCCGCCAACATGAGTAGTTCGCATCGAGCGCCGAGAAGGTCGATCGTCCGAGTCAGGGCCTGTTTCGACTCCGGGGAGCCGTCCAGCCCGATCAGCACTCTCGGCCGGCTCGCGGAATCGTCGTGCCGCTCCGAGAGCCCGCCGAGGCTCGAGGCGGCCAGTCGGGGAAGCCGCTCGACCCGTTCCAGTGCGATCGGGACGAAGATCGGACCGAGAGCCACCGCGATGGCCACCCATCGAGGATCGTGTCCGTGACGCACCATCCACAGCCCCACGACGAGTCCGAGCAGCACCCATCCCGCGGCGACGATCACTATCGCAATTGGATCCATAGCACCACGCTCGTTGAGGCGCGGCTCTGCTGGCAGAGTCTCGGTGCCCTCCTCTTCGGGCCCAAGGTCCAACCCTCAGAAGGGGCGGGCACGGTGACTCCTCGACGAGTCTCGCCGACAGATGCCTGGACCGCAGGTCCCGGAGCGTCCCCTTCGGGCGTCAGTGGCCGAGGATCCGGCTCAGCCAGGTGCCGTTGGGGTCCTTGGGATCAGCGGAATGGCCGGGGCACCACTGCCCGGCGGGCACGGAGGCCTTGACGGTGGCGACGTGCCGGCCGCAGCCGGCCCAGGTGGTCTCCTTGCACTTCTTGCAGCGGACGGAGCGACACATTGTTCGATTCCTGCTTCTGTGGATCTGTCGGTGGTCAGGCGGGAGGTTCGCCGGCGTCGAGGGCGTCGACGACACCGATCGCGAAGGCGATCAGCTCCTTGGTCTTACGTCGAGCGCGCCAGGTCGCGCAGGACGCCCTTGCCGTGGGGTGAGCCGGGTTCGGTCGTGGTGGTCATGATGATCCCTTTCAGCTGTGGGAGAAGGTGATGTTGGGCAGTACGCGGCGCAGCCAGGCCGGGGTGGCCCAGGCGGCGCGGCCGGCGACGCGGAGCATCACCGGAAGCAGGACGAGACGGACCAGGAAGGCGTCGAGCAGCACGGCGACGCCGAGGATGACGCCCATCTCCTTGGGGGGCAGCGGGCCTGACAGGGCGAAGGTGAAGAACACCGCCACCATGACGCCGCCCGCGGCGAAGATGACCCGCCCGGAGTGGGCGACCGCGCCGACCATCGCCTCGTGTGGGTCACCGGACTTCTCCCAGTGCTCCTTCGCGGAGGCGAGGAGGAAGACGGTGTAGTCCATTGCGATCGCGAAGATCATCGCGAAGAAGAAGACCGGCGCCCAGGCGTCCAAGAAGCCTTGCGGCTCGAATCCGAGGAGCCCGGAGCCGTGTCCGTCCTGGAAGATCAGGCGAGCGACCCCGAACGCTGCCGCGGTCGACAACAGACTGACCAGGGTGCCGAGCAGCGAGATCAGTGGGGCCTGCAGAGCCACGAGCAGCAGCAGGAAGCCGAGCACCAGGACGACGCCGATCACCAGCGGAGTGGTGGTGTCGAGCTGGGTCTTCAGGTCGAGGTTCTCGACCGCTGCGCCACCGACCAGGGCGGAGCCCGGCAGGTCGGAGCGGAGCCGGTCGACGGTTTCGGAGAGGCTGGGGTCGGAGGGGTCGACCGTCGGCACCGCCTGGATCAGGCTGTAGTCGGTGCCGTCCGCAGCCGGTGCCGTCGGCATGACGGCTTCGATGCCGTCGTCGTCGGTCAGGATCTGCGATGCGTCCTCGGCGTCACGCTTGTCGACGACGATCTGGAGCATGCCCGGTGCACCTTCGCCGAAGGCGTCCTGGACCTGGTCGTAGCCGACGCGAGCGCTGGCGTCCTCCGGTAGAACCTTGATCGACGGCATCGCGGTCTTCAGGCCGAGAACGGGTGCGGCGAGCACGATCAGCACGATCAGCGAGCCCAGGCCCCAGGCCACGGGGCGTCGCCACAGTCGCTCGCCCCAGGAGGCGAAGACGGGGGAGCGGTGCTCCCCGACCTTGACCCAGGGCAGTGAGAACTTGTTGATCTTCTGATCGAGGGCAACCAGCACCAGCGGGAGCAAGGTCAGGGTCGCGGCGAGCACGAAGACGACCGAGAGCATGATGCCGCCGGCCATGGAGCGGAACGAGGGTGAGGGAACCAGCATCACCGCTGACAGGGAGACCAGCACCGTCGCGCCGGAGAGCAGAACCGCCTTGCCGGCGGTGTCCATGGTCTCGGCGATCGCCGCACGCGCGGAGCTGTGGTGTCCCATCCGGGCGGCGCGGTATCGGGCCACGAGGAAGAGCGCGTAGTCGATGCCCAGGGCCAGTGAGAACATCATCGCGAAGTTCATCGCCCAGATCGAGACCGGAACCAGCTCGTTGATCAGCACCAGCGAGCCCGCGGAGGCGACCAGCCCGGCGAGGGTCAGGACGAGTGGAAGTCCGGCGGCGACCAAGGCACCGAAGGCGAGTACGAGGATCGCGAGTGTGACGGGCCACGACATCATTTCCGAGGTCAGCATCGCCTCCAGGTTGGCCTCGTTGAAGTCCGACCACAGCAGCGAGGAGCCCGTGGGGTTGACCTGCACGGTGTCGGTGGAGAGGCCCTGGAGCTCTTCCTTGAGGTCGGTGGCAACGCGCACCATCTCGTTGGTGTCCACGCCGGCGCCGGCCAGCACCACCGCCGTGGCGCCGTCCTGGGACAGGCTCGCCCCGGGCATCGGAGCGATCACCTCATCCAGCCGCGGCTCGTCCTGAAGGATCTGGGTCACCTCTGCCAGCACCTCCTGGCCCTCACCGTCCTGGAGCGACCCATCGGTGCTGTGGACGACCACCTGGATCGCGTGGCTGGCGTTGCCGCCGAAGTGCTTCTGCGCGAGCTCGCGAACCGCCACCGACTCCGACCCGTCGGCCTGCCAGCCGGCGCCAGAGAGGTTCTTCTCCACCGCCGGCGCGAAGACGCCCAGCCCGATCACCACTAGCACCCAGCCGATGGTTACCAGGCGTCGGTGATCGGTCACCCACACTCCCAGTCGACCCAGTGGGCCAGGACGCGTGAGCGGCGCGGTCGCTGGCGGGCCAGCGGCGTACTTCGTCTGCGGCATTCGTGGTTCCTTTCCGAATCTAACCCCCTGGGGGGATGCTGGTGGACGGTAGCATAACCCCCCGGGGGGTTGTAGAATCGATGAGAACGAACGGAGAACCGATGAACGACTTCACTCTGAGTGCCACCGTCCCTGCGCCGTACGCGGAGACCTTGGCGCGCGTACGAGACCTCCTCGGCGACGCCGGGTTCGGCGTCCTCACCGAGATCGACCTGGCCGCCACGCTGCACGCCAAGCTCGGCGTGGACATCCCGCAGCAGGTGATCCTGGGAGCCTGCATGCCTCAGCTCGCGCATCGAGCGCTCGAGGCCGACCCGCGGATCGCGACGATGCTGCCGTGCAACGTCGTTGTCGCTGCCGAGGGTTCGGAGACCCGGGTGGAGGTCTTCGACCCGGCTGCGATGACCTCGTTCAGCTCGGACGCCGGCGTCGCCGAGGTCGCGGCGGACGCGCGTCAGCGCCTCGCCGGCATGCTGGAAGCCCTCACTGGAGAGAAGAAGGACGACGATGCAGCTCGAGCCTGACGAGATCAAGGCCATCATCACCCGACTCAAGCGGGCCAACGGCCACCTGGCGTCCGTGATCCGGATGCTCGAGGAGGGCTCGGAGTGCGAAGACGCGCTGACCCAGCTCGCGGCGGTGAACAAGGCAGTCAGCCGAGGTGGCTACGCGCTCGTCGCCACCGGCCTGGAGAAGTGTCTCGCCGAGGGTGGTCGCGACAGTGTCGACACCAAGAAGATGGAGAAGCTCTTCCTCGCTCTTGCCTGATCGGCGGGCCGATCACTGTCCACAGGCAGGCTTCGGGCCGGAGTTGTCCACAGGCCGGTGATAGGCGCTGGCGGTGCGTTCGATTCCGGGGTCTCGTGGTGTCATGCCCAAACGCAAGAAGCACCAGAAGCGACCCGTCTCGAACAACCGGTTCGGAGACCCGCGGCGGCGGTCGTTCGCCGACAAGGTCGTCGACAGTCCCTATTGGCCGGCGATGTTCGCGGTCAACGAAGGCGAGGCTCGCGGGGACGTGAAGGCGGCCCTGGGGATCATCCAGCGGACCAGTGGCCAGCTCGACAAGGAGCAGTTCTGGCATCCGTCGCGCGTCGAGCGGCTGGAGCAGCTGTCGCTGCTGGCCGCGCTCATTCCCAGATGGGCCCACTCGCGATGGATCCTCGCGCAGGCGCTGCAGGGGACCCATCCGCGCAACAAGTGGCGGATGGCGAAGGCGATCAATCTCGCGCTGGACGTCCGCGGCGGGCCCCATCCCGATCGTGACCGCGAGGACGACCGGATCCAGATCTTGGATCGTGACTGGGTTTACCGACAGACCTTCCTCTACGACCTCGGCGGGCTCGAGGCCTTCCTGAGGCACGACGCTTCCGGCGATCTCATCGCCGGCGCCGATCGGATCTGGGAGTGGGTGCGGGCGCCGATGCGCGGCGTACGTCTGCTGGGGAGGGATCCGCGACATCTCCTCTGGGAGGATCCGGCGACCGGAGAGCGGCTGACCACGATCAACATCGGTGCCGGGCTCCTCGTCGACGACGGTGAGTGCGTGATCGGCCGGATCGTGCCGATCGATGACGGCCTGATGTTCGAGACGGCGCCGCTGCGCGTGCCCGAGGAGGTGGCGTACGCCGTCGCGGACGAGCCGGAGCGGTGGATCGACGCACTGCGCGATGCCAGCGAGCGACCCGAGAGCGAGCCGGGAGAGATCTGGACCCACCGCGGCCTGCGCGACTACGGGTTGCTCACCGACATCCCGTATGGGCTGGTCGACCTCGCAATGGACGCGGGCCTCCACGCGTTCCGGCACCCTGACGACGAGCCCGCCGATCTCGATGAGCTGTTCGATCATCCAGCCGACTACCCGGCGTGCCTGGCCGCATGGCTGGTGCGTCCGGCGACGGTCAAAGCGCTCCGTGGGGGCGCGCCGCTGGAGGGTCTTGCTGCGCTCGGTGGATTCGCCGAGTTCGTCCACGAACCGGCCGCGAGCCTCATCCACGACCTGGTAGATCGTCACCAGGAGGCCGCCTGACATTCCGCAAAGATCTCTCGATCGAAGCTGGGGTTTGGCTTAGTTTGGTTCCAGTCGAGACGTGGGAGTCCCAATGGCAGCACCGAAGGCGGCGTCGGACACCGAGCCTCAGCTGAGCCGTCGCCGGATCAACGTCATCTTCGGCACCGTGCTCCTCGGCATGCTTCTCGCGGCGCTCGACCAGACGATCGTGTCGACCGCGCTGCCGACGATCGTGGCCGATGTCGGAGGTGCCGGTCACCTGTCGTGGGTGGTGTCGTCCTACCTCCTGGCGGAGACGGTCGCGACCGTGCTCGCCGGCAAGTTCGGCGACCTCTTCGGCCGCAAGCTGCTGCTGCAGGTCTCCGCCGGGCTCTTCATCCTCGCCTCGGCCGCGTGCGGGTTCGCGACGGACATGGCCTGGCTGATCGGCGCGCGAGCAGTGCAGGGCATCGGCGCCGGTGGTCTGATCGTGACGGCGACGGCGCTGATCGGCGACATCATCCCGCTGCGGGAGCGCGGGAAGTATCAGGGCGCGCTCGGTGCTGTCTTCGGCGCCACCACCGTCCTCGGCCCGCTTCTCGGCGGACTCTTCACCGACCATCTCTCCTGGCGCTGGGCGTTCTACATCAACCTTCCGCTGGGGATCGCCGTGATCGCGATCGCCAGCCTCACGCTGCCGCAGATATCCCGCGGGAAGCGCCCCTCGATCGACTACCTCGGCATCCTCTTCGTGGGTCTTGGCGCATCGATGCTGACGCTGGCGGTGAGCTGGGGTGGGACGGAGTACGCCTGGGGGTCGGCGACCGTCATCGGCCTGTTCGTGGGCTCGGTCGTCGCCTTCGCGATCTTCGTCTGGGTCGAGTCGCGGGCGGTCTCTCCGATCCTGCCGTTGCGGCTGTTCCAGGACCGGGTGTTCACGGTGAGCGTCGCGCTCTCGTTCATCGTCGGCTTCGCGATGCTCGGCGCGATGACCTACCTCCCGACCTACATGCAGTACGTCCACGGCGTCTCCGCGACGTCGTCGGGGATCCGCACCCTCCCGATGGTCATCGGCCTGCTGGTGACCTCGACGCTGGCAGGGACGATCGTGGGCCGGACCGGGCGCTACAAGATCTTCCCGGTCGCCGGGACGCTGACCATGGCGCTCGGGCTCTACCTGCTCTCGACCATGGACGCCGAGACCAGCACCTTGATGATGTCGCTGTACCTGCTGGCCATGGGCATGGGTGTCGGCCTGAGCATGCAGATCCTGACGATCATCGTGCAGAACACCGCGGCCTACGAAGATCTCGGCGTGGCCACCTCGGGCGTCACCTTCTTCCGGACGATGGGCAGCTCGTTCGGGGCCTCGATCATGGGCACCGTCTACGCCAACGCACTCGCCGACCGGCTGCCGTCCGCGGTCGCCTCGGCCGGGGTGTCCGCCGATGCTGTCGCGACGCCCGCGGCGCTCCATGCGTTGGCCGACGCCCAGAGCGCCCCCATCATCGACGCCTACGCGGAGACCCTGCACCTGGTCTTCCTCGCCGCGGTGCCGGTCGCCGGGCTTGCGTTCCTGCTCGCGCTCTTCCTCAAGGAGGTGCCGCTTCGTGGCACATCCCGGGCTGCCGCGACCGACGCGGGCGACGGGTTCGCGATGCCCAGCTCGTCGGACAGCGCGATGCGGCTCGACGTCGCCGTCGCCCAGCTGGTCCGCCGTCAGCCGCCGGAGACCTTCACGATGCTGCGGGAGTCGGCGGTCGATCTCGGCGCGGCGACCGCGTGGTGCGTACGCCAGGTCGGGATCCGGGAGTGGGTCGGCGGCGACACCTCGCTGGTCGCGATCGGCCACCGCCTCGGGATGCCGGGCGAGGTGCTGGCGCCGGCATTCGCCGCTGCCGCGGCGGAGGGCTACCTCTACGGCGACGCGACGGCGTACGCGCTGACGGAGGCTGGCAGGGAGGAGCTCGCCAAGCTGGTCGCGGCGTTCAAGCAGTGGCTCGCCACCGAGCTGTCCGACTGGGGTGCCGACGACGCCAAGCTCGATGAGGCTCTCGTAGCGCTCTCCCGGCAGATCGTCGAAGATGAGAGCGACCGGCGGTCGCCGGCAGCGGTCGCCTGACCCTCTGACCCGAATCTACCGAGGTGCTCTTATAGGGCTTTTTACTTTCTTCCGTGTTTGAAACTGGTGAAAGGGGGTAGGACGAAGTCATGACCGAAGACATGCACGTCAGCCCCAGCGATCTCAGGTCCATCAAGAACACGCTCAACACTGCTGGCGGCGAGCTCTTCAAGCAGGCCGAGCCGCTGCAGAAGACACCTGACGTCGGCGAGTCGTCCTCCGAGGTCGCGACTGCGCTGGCGTCGCTGGCAGCGGCGGTCGGTGGCATGGCCGAGGGCCTCGGGTCGCTGAGCGACGGCGTGCAGAACGCACTGGACCACGCGACCACGTCCGACCACGCGGCCGGGGACGAGGGCCGCCGCCACGAGCAGAGGGTGAGGGGCAGCTGATGCCGGAGGCGATGGACACGAAGGTCTACGGTGACGCGGCCGCGGCGCAGACGGCGGCGGACGCGTGCACGACCGCCAAAGAAGCGGTCGGCGATGCGCTCGACGACGTCGGCAAGGCGATCAAGATCGCCGGCTCGTGGAAGGGCCAGGCCGGCGCCGCCTTCGAGACGAAGGCGGAGAAGCGCAAGAGCGACCTGCGTCAGCTCGAGTCGCGCATCGAGGCCATGGGCAAGGGCCTCTCCACCTTCTCCGGCGACCTCAGGGCGGTCGAGACCAAGATGTCGACGATCCGCGCCGAGGCCGGCGAAGCCGGGCTCGGCGTCAGCGGCACCATGATCTCGCCGCCGACCGACCCGGGTGAGGACGCCTCCGAGGGCGACGTCGACGCCCACAACACCAAGGTCGAGAAGTGGAATGCCCTGGTCAGTCGCGTAGAGACGGCTCGCAAGGACGAGGACAACGCCCATGAGGACCTCGGCAAGGCGATCGCGAAGTCGACCGGCGACGGCTGGATCGAGGACCGTCTCCAAGACCTGGGCCTGCTGCCCAAGGACTTCTCCGACGGCATGCAGATCGGGGCCTACGCTCTGGGGTTGGCCGGTCTCGGCGCCGGTGCCGGCATCGACTGGATGGTGAAGAGCCGTTACGGCATCTTCCAGCCGCGGGTTAACGGGCGGTTCGCCAGCCCGGCGAGCCTGACCAAGCTGGATCGTGCCGCGAAGGTGCTCAGCGACAAGAACTGGCACGCGAAGGCCAACAAGGCAGCCGTACGCGGCAAGTGGCTGACCGCGGGCAAGTGGGCCACCCGGGCCGGCTGGGTGGTCACGGCCGGCACCTCGGCGTGGGAGCAGTGGCAGAAGGACGCCGACGATCCGTCGCTCTCGACCACGGAGCGGGTCAGCCGCACGGTGAGCACGTCGGCGATCACGACCGCGGGCGCCGCAGGTGGAGCCTGGGCCGGAGCCCAGGCCGGCGCTGCCATCGGCAGCATCTTCCCCGGACCGGGGACGGTCATCGGTGGTGTCGTCGGTGGTGTGATCGGTGGTGCGATCGGCTCCGGGCTGGCCGGCAAGGCGGCCGACTTCGTGGTCGACGAGGCCGGTGAGCTCGGTGAGGCCGTCGTCGACGGGGTCAGCGACTTCGCGGAGGGCGCCGGCGAGGTAGCCTCCGATATCGGCGACGCCATCACCTTCTGGGACTAGGACAGCAATGATCTGGGCCGCACTCATCCTGGCCGCCGGCACCATCGGCGCCGGCGTCAGCATCTGGCAACATCTCGGGCTCTCGGCCCGTGCCCGTTCCTGGGCGAACTCGTGGAACCGGGGCGGTGTGGGCGAGGACATCGTGCTCATCCATCTGCCCTGCATCTCCGCGCTGGCCATCACCGGCTCGACGGCGTTCGGGCTGGTGCCGGAGCAGACTGCGGCGTGGACGATCATCGGCGGGCTCTTCCTGCTCACCTGCATCGTCTACCCGCTGCTGGTCATCGTGCCCACGCCGTCGTTCGTCAAGCCGAAGTGGTATCGCGAGTCGCGCCCGAAGAAGAAGCGCACCGCGGGGAAGAAGTGACCGTGTCCGACAACCAGACGACCATGACGCTCCCGGACGGTTGGGAGAGCGTCGACCCGCCCGAGGGCGTACGTTTCCTGGCGCTCGCGCCGACCGAGGGCACCTTCCGCGCCAACATCACGGTGACCGCCCAGACCAACGGTGACCTGGGGTTTCGTGACTGGCAGGTCGGCTCGGAGATGGCGTTCGCCGAGATGATGCCGGGCTACACGCCGATCGATCTGGAGCGCCTCACGATCGCCGGTCAGGAGGCGGGGCGGCGGCTCGCGATGTACGACGGGCCGGGCGAGTCCGCGCTGACCATGGAGCAGTGGTTCGTGGCGATCGACGGTGTCGGCCACACCCTGACCGCCACGGTCCCGACCAGCGAGTACGCGACCTGGGCCGCCCAGATCGACGCCACCGCCGCGACCTGGAGCCCGGTATGAACGCGGTGGAGGTCGCCTGGGTCCTCGCCGGCCCGGGCGGCCGGCTGGAGCACCGCGCCATCGTCGATCCCGTGGGCGTCCACCTCCAGCTGGGTGTCGACGGCACCCGTACGCAGCCCCTCGACCTCCCACGCGGCCACCTCGTCCCGAGCCTGATCCGCACTCTCAAGATCCGCCCGGTCAAGGGCGCCGCCGGATCGGTGCGCCCCTTCCCGACCGCCCGGATGGCCGAGCTGCTGGGCGAGGACCAGGACGTCCGCGACGCGGCCCTCTACGAGGTCAGCGCCCGCACCGCCTGGTCGATCACGGTCGACTCGTGGCAGCTGGCCGGCATCAACGGCGCCAACGGTGTCCATCTCGCACTGAACGACAAGCTCACCCCGATGACCAACACCGCCTTCTACCGCATGCTCTGCCAGCAGCTCGGCGCCTACTGAGCCCTGCGCCCGGGCAAGCAAAATTTTGCGCGGGTTTGTTTGAGGGCGGTCGAATCGGGGAAGGACCTGGTCGGGATCACTTCAGGCTGAATCGGGGGACACCGTATGACCATCAGCATTCCCGAGTCGCTCACCACGCTCGCCGATGACCTGCGCACAGCAGCAGACACCGCACGAGACGGATTCACCGACAACGTGGCGGAGCTGGACATCCCGGGCACCGCTCTCACTGACTCGATCGAAGCGGTCGACACCGGATCGCGTCGGGTCCGAGCGGCCGACTGGGAGGGGAAGACCGCCGACTCCTACGACCAGCGCCGCCGAGCCCAGCGGCGAGCGGATCAACTACTCGCCCCGAATCGAGCTCTCCCATCGGGTGTTCCCCTGGCCGCCAGGCGTCAACCTGGCCGTCGCGCCCTCGGGTGGCGGTCAGCTGTTGGCCCCGGGCAATACGTTGACGGTCGAGACCAGCGTCGACCTCCCCGCGACCCGCAACCAACCCTTCGGTGACGATCTCGGGCACGGGAAGATCACGCTTCCCAAGGAGCCAGTGGCAGTACGTTTCTGTGTTGGTGTGGTCGCCTCGCCGATCCCGCCCGCAATGAGGCTCGAAGAGACCGGCGGGGATCTGACTTTCGCGCACGGCAACGCCGGTCACGATGCGCAGCATCTGTTCTGCAGCGCGAGCAAGTCGTTGGCTACTGATCCCGCTTGAGGGTGAGGGTCGAGAAGTCGGCGCCGAGGATGCGGAAGGCGTCGACGAGGAGCCCGGCGACGAGCGACGACTCGGCCCGGGGCACGGTGCGCCAGTAGTGCGGCACGGCCGGAGCCAGGGCGATCGGGTCGGTCTCGTCGGGGGTCAGCCAGCCGGCTGCGCGAAGTGCCTCGTGCTGCTCGACGGGGGCTTGCCAGGCGCCACCGATGTGCTGCGTACCTGCGAGCTCGGCGTAGAGCACCTCATCCACGCACAGCACCTGGCCCCAGCGAGACGGCGCGGACCGGGACGCCTTCGACCTGAGCCGGGCCAGGAGGCCGGTGGGCTCCGGTGTCGAGGGCTCGGGCTCGCTGATGATCACGAACTCCTGCTGCCCGAGGCCGACGAGCTCGGCGGTGATCCGTTCCTGCCACTGCATCGCTTCCACCTGTCCATCCAACCAGTTAAGAAAGCCGAAAGCAGACCGCCGGCAAGCCGGCGGTCTGCTGGGACCCGGGACTTCCTGACGGCGAGGTCAGGTCGCCCGCGAGAAGTCGAACAACGCGATCGGCGCCGAGGTCGGCTCCTTCGAGCCTCCGTCCGGCTCGACGGTGATCCCGGCGGCACTGGCATCCGCGGCGTCACCCTCGAGGACGATCGTCTGGTCGGTTTCGTCGGGCATCAGGCCGGCCGGGACCATGACCTCGTCGTGCTGGAGCCAGAGCTCGTAGACCTTGCCGTCGGGCGCGGGCGGCATGTCGGAGGTGACCAGCACCGCCTTGCCCTCCGAGACCGAGCGTACGATCCGGGCGCTGGCGCCGCGGGGCAGCTTGACGGAGACCGTCTTGGCGTCCTCGGCGCTCAGCACCCGCTCGGCCGTCGAGACGGTCTGGGTCGAGTCGTCGCGAGTCAGCTGGACCACGCCGACCGTGCCGGTGCCGACGATGGCAAGCACTGCCGCAGCAGCCGCGAGCAGCCGCCACCCTCGATGACGAGGACCGGTTGACCCCGAAGGGCTGGAGGGATCGGAGCCTTCGGCTTGAAGGGCAGCGCCGATACCCTCGATGCTGGTCGGCGTCTCGGGCGGTAGCGGGCGGATCTCCTTGATGCCGGCGAGCAGACGATCGCGCATCTCCGGTGGCGGAGCGACTTCGGTCAGCACGTCGAGCAGTGCGGCACTCTCCTGCAGGCTGGTCACCTCGGCGCGGCAGTCCGCGCAGACGGCGAGATGCTGCTCGAAACGGGCGCGCTCGATGTCATCGACGGCGTCCACGGCGTACGCGCCGGAGAGGGCGTGAATGTCTTGCGCTGTCATTGGTTCACTCCCATCGCGTCGCGAAGACGAATCAGCCCGTCCCGGATACGGGTCTTTGCGGTGCCGACCGGTAGGTCGAGCATGGCGGCTACCTCGGTGTGGGTGTAGCCGCCGAAGTATGCGAGCTGCAAAGCCTCGCGTTGAGCTGCTGTCAATGTCTCGAGTGCTGCGTGGACTCGGCGAGCCTCCAGCGAGCTCTCCGCCGCTTCGGCAGTGGTGTCGTGCGCCGGAGCATGCGTGGTGCCGTGGTAGGCGGTGTCGTTGCGGCCGGCGGACTCCGCCGACCTGACCCGGTCCACCGCACGACGATGAGCCAGCGTCAGCAGCCACGAATGGGCACTTCCGAGGCTCTCGTCGTAGCGGCTGGCTTGGCGCCACACCTGGAGGAACGCCTCCTGGGTGACTTCCTCGGACTGGGCCGGGTCACGCACGACTCTGAGCACGAGCCCGTGGACTCGAGCGGCGGTCTGGTCGTAAAGGGCCGCGAAGGCGGCTTCGTCGCCACGAGCGATGCGACGCAGGAGCACCGCAAGCCCGGGCGACCCGGTTCCCTCCGGCGACGAATCGCCGGAGGGAACTGAGCTGAGCGGTCTCATGTGTCTATCCTCGCGGATATCCGGTCGGATGTCTGGATCAGGGCATCAGAACGGTGTCGACGACGTACACCGTGGCGTTGGCGGTCGGGATGTTGCCGCAGAGAACCTTGGCGTTCTCCTTGCCGACGGTGAACTCCTCGTCCGCGCCGTCGACGGTGATCATGTCGCCGGCCAGGGTCTCGTGCTCACCCGCGACCTCGTCGGGGCTGAGCTGGCCCGCCACGACGTGGTGGGTGAGGACCTTGGTCAGCAGGGCCTTGTCAGCGAGCACGGCGTCGAGGTCGGCCTTCGGGATCTTCGCGAAGGCGTCGTCGGTCGGGGCGAAGACGGTGAGCGCGTCCGCACCGTTGAGGGTGTCGACCAGCTCGGCCTCGCCGACGGCCGTCACCAGGGTGGTGAGCAGCGGGTTGGCGCTGGCGGCCGAGGCGACGGGTGCGGTCGCCATGCCGTTGAACGAGCCTTCGCCGTCAGCGGGGATCAGCTTGCAGCCCTCGCCGAAGGTCTGCGCGCCGGCCTCAGTCGCCTCGGTCTCCTCAGACGTGGTCTCGGAGCTGCCGGAGCCGCCGCTCTTGGAGTCGGACCCGCTGTCGTCCGAGCCGCAGGCCGAAAGGCCGAGGCCCAGCACGAGGGCCAGGGAGGCGGCGACGCCGCCGGTGCGCGTGATGGTGTTGAGCTTCATGAGAGAGCCTTTCAAGGGATGTTCTCTTGCTGTCATGAGTACTTCGGCGTGGTCGCCCAAGCGGATTTCCTCAAGTGGAATTTCTTTCTGCGGATTTTCAGCCGACCGTGACGACGATGTCCTGGATGCCGCTGGAGCCGTCGGGGAAAGGAGTGGCCCGGTCCGTGCTCTGCAGGGTGCCGTCGCGGTCTGTGACACGTACGGCCAGCTGATGGCTGCCCGGCTCGGCCACCCACGGCAGATACCACTGGCGCCAGTAGTCGATCCCGGCGTCCGGGCCGAGCTCGGCCTGCTGCCAGCGTCCGCCATCGACGCGCACCTCGACCTTCGCGACCCCGTGCTGCTGCGCCCACGCGACACCACCGATCACGGTGCGTCCCTCGGGGATGTTGCTCAGCGGCCGAGGCGTGTCGATCCGGCTGGACAGCTTGATCGGGGCATCGGTCGCCCAATCACGGTCGGTCCAGTAGGCGGTCGCCGCGTCGTACCGGGTCAAGGTCAGCTTGGTGACCCACTTGGTGGCACCGACGTACCCATAGAGGCCGGGGACGACCAGTCGGGCCGGGAAGCCATGGCTGCGGGAGAGCACCTCGCCGTTCATGCCGATGGCGATCATCGCGTTGCGCCCGTCCAAGGCGGCCTCGAGCGGGGTGCTGATCGTGAAGCCCTCGACGTCGGTCGAGAGGATCTGGTCGGCCCGATCACCGACGCCGGCCTCCTCGAGCAGGTCCTTGAGGGGTACGCCGGTCCAGCGGGCGGCGCCGACCAGCTTGCCGCCGACCTCGTTGGAGACGCAGGTCAGGGTGATGTCGTGCTCGACGTTCTCCCGCTCCCGCAGATCGTCGTAGCTGAAGGTGAGCTCTCGCTCGACGTCTCCGTCGATGGTGAGCGTCCAGCTGTCCTGGTCGACGATCGGGACGGCCAGCTTGGTGTCGACCCGGTAGAAGTCCCGGTTGGGGGTGCGGAACGAGGAGATCCCGTCGTACTTCCCCTCCAGGCCGGCCGGCAGCGCCGGCAAGGGCTTGCCGACCCGGGGGAGCTTGAGGTTCGCGATCGCGGTGCGGCTGCGCACGACCAGCTCCCCGCCGACCGCGGCCGCGGCGGAGAGGAGCGTCAGGGCCCCGAACCCGACGAGGACGTTGCGGCGGCTGGACAGCCGCTCGCTGTCGCCGTCCGAGGGGTGCACGGTCGGCTGCTCGGGCGTGTGCTCGGGCGTGTGCTCAGGCGTGTGCCCGGAAGTCTCGCTGGCGTTCAGTGCGCGGGTCAGGAACACCAGCACGGTGGGCCCGAGGACGAGCGCCACGAGGGTGGGGATCAGGTAGCTGATCTTGAAGAGCGGCTGCAGGACCACCGCGGCCGCGGGGAGCAGCACCAGGCCGGCGAGGAGCACGGCGCCCAGTCGGAGGCGTCTTCGGGCGACGACGCCGATCGCGGCGGCGAAGGCGATCGTGCCCAGCAGCACGCTGCCGATCAGGATCGGCTTGTCGGCATAGCCGAGCTCGCGAACCGCCCACTCCTTGACGGGAGTGGGGGTGGCGTTGATGACCGCGGTGCCGACCGCGAGCGCTGGAGAGGAAGCCGGGGTCAGCAGGGCCGCCGTGAGGTGCGCGACGGACATGCCGACCACCCCGGCGAGCACGCCGGCGGCGGCATGGGCGATGGTACGGCGATTCAGTCGTCTCATGGCGGGGGTTCGTTCCCGAGCCCCGATCGGATTTGATGCCGCGCGAGAGGAGACGACTCAGTCGGAGTCGCGCATCTTGGCGAGCCTGGCCCGCAGACCGGGCTTCCGGTGGGCATTGGCGCGCAGATCCACGTACGCGTCGCCGTAGACCCAGAGCAGCGCGTCATCGAGCCGCCGCACCGCACCCGGCGGATAGCGGTAGTCCATCCGCACCATGAGGGTCTCCTCGTCGACCGAGCGCAGCGCCTCGCCGAGCTCGGTCAGCGAGGCGATGCCGAGCTCGAGGATGACCCCGGAGATCCACCCGTAGTGGTCGGTCCGCGACCAGCCGGCGTCGGCGTACTGCCCGGCCAGGAACGCCGCCAGCTCACGGGGGCTGATCCGCGGGTCGTCGTCGAGAGCCTCGGTCCTGGCGGCGGTCACGCCTTCCCGGAGCCGGTCCCTGATCGTGGAGAACTCACGGTCGGCGAGCTCGAGCAGACCGGCAGCGAGCGTGAACCGCCGGTCGAAGTCGGGGACGTGCTCGCTGGGGATGGTGCCCTTGTAGCGGATGTCGTGCTCGAACTCGGCCCACGCGTGCTGCAGCACGGTGCGGATCTGGATCTGCGCCTGGCGGCCACGGAGCAGCTCGTACGCCGCCTGCCCCTCGCGCGCGGGGTCGAGGCTGACGAGCAGATGGCGGCTGGCGTATCCGAACCGGCCCTCGCTCGCGGTCTCCTCGCCCATGTCACGGTCGTCGTGGACCATCACCTGGTCGCCGAGGAGGTCGACGACGGCCTGGACGTCGCTGTGGACGTAGGTGATCACCCGCAGCCCGATCTGGTCGGTGATCTGGCGGAGCGGGTCGGTGAAGACCTGCCGTCCGTCGACAGTACGAGCCGCCTTGGCCGCGAACGACGCGACCGACTTCGCGCGAGAGGTCACAGTGAGGTAGTTGATGCCCGCGTCGTCGAGGAGCGAGGTCACCAGCTGTACGTACTGCTCGGCTGCCTCTTGCAGCGTGGGCTGCATCGCGGCGTACTCACGGACCGCGGCCGCGGTGTCGTGGATCCTCGCCCCGCCTCGTCCGCGGGGTGTCGGACGGAGGTCGTCGGGCAGTGTCGGAGTGACGATGTAGCCGGTGGCGAAGTCTCCGTAGGTGGTGGTCCGGTCCGGCGCGCGGGTCGCGAACAGGGCGATGTAGGCGCACAGCACCGCGTCGACCTGGTCCTCGACCACGCGCAGCTCGCTCTTGCGTACGGCGCTCTCGGCGGCCGTACGCAGGGCGTGCCACGACGGGTTGTCGAGCAGCAGCGGCGGGTCGGCGCTCGTGAGGCCCTCGAGCAGGCCGAGCAGCATCAGCAGCTCGGCGCGGAGCTGGTCGACGTCACGGCCTGACTTGTGCTTGTACTTCAGCGTCCGGCCCAGGCGGAAGAGGGCCACCGTCGCGGGGTGGGGGTAGACCTCGATCGCTCGGCGCCGCCGGTTGGACCGGGGGTTCATGTCGAGGCCGAGCCGAGCCGCGATCCGGGCGCCTCGGGGATGCTCGCTGAACTCCGGCTTGCTGGTGTTGGAGGGGTGCGCCCCGGCGTCGAAGCGGGCGAAGTCCTTGTTGAGCGCGGCCTCGGCCGGTCGGTTTCCGCTGGGGTTGGTGACGATCAGCGGAGCATCGATCGCGACGAGACAGTCGTTGTCGACGTAGGGCTCCAGGGCGGCGACGATCTCGTCGTCGGTCTTGACGGCAGCGACGTGCACGAGGCGGCCGTCCTCATCCAGGACGGCCAGGCCGGTGGGCCTGCGCACGCCCCAGGCGAGGTCGACTCCGAGGAAGTACATGGGGCAAGACTGCCCGTCCAGGGGGCCCGGGTCTAACCTCCGAGGTCGTCAGCGCGTCGCCTGGACGATCGTGATCGGCCCGAACCGGTGCTCGATGTGGTCGACCTCGCGGGCGTCGGTGAACCCGGCCTCGGTCAGCAGGTCGACGATCCCCGCCACCGGTGGTCGAGCCTGTCGAGACCTCCCGTGCCGGTGGCCGTGCTCGTGCTCGTGACCCGGCCCATGATCCGGCGCCCCGAAGTCGACGATGGTCACGCGCCCGCCGGGCTTGAGAATCCGACGCGCCTCGCGCCCGAACCCCTGCCGCCCGGCGTCGTCGACGTGGTGCAGCGCGAGCGAGGAGACGATGTGGTCGACGCTGCCGTCCTCGGGGAGCAGCCGGTCGGCGTACCCCTGCACCAGCGAGAGACGTACGCCCCGCCGACCCGCCTTCCGAGCGGCCATCCGCAGCGCGCCCGCGTCGGGGTCGTGCCCGGTGACGACGGCGTCCGGGACGGCGCGAAGCACGGTGAAGGCGAGGTTGCCGGTGCCGCAGCCGACGTCGAGCACCGCTTGTCCAGCCGAGATGCCGGCGAGCTCGACCGTCCGCTCGTGGAGCGGGCGCACGCGGGCGAACCGGGTGAAGAGGTCGTAGAGGGGGAGGAGCCAGGTGCGGCCCATGCCGGGGAGGAATTCACGGTTGTGATCGCTCTCGGTGCGGCCGTCGATGATCTGTATGGTGGTCATGTCTCTACAATGGGACATTCTGCGGATCATCGGTGGGAGGGAAGTCGGTCACCATGGGACGTTCTTCGGATTCGGCTCCGACCCGGGTGCGTTCCGTGCGTGCGGTTCGGGCCGACGGCGCCCCGATCTACCGCTGGGAGCCGAGCCCCGGCGTGCCTCCCGTCCGGGTCGTACCCCACGACCCCGACTGCGACAGCCAGCACCTGCCTCCCGACAACCGGCACGCCCACGACTTCTGGATCCTGGCCTACGTCGAACGCGGCGGAGGCACCGTCGACCTCGACGGCGAGCAGGTGGCGCTGCGCGACGGCGAGGTCCACGCGGTGGCTCCCGGCGAGGTCGTGGCCGCCGAGTCGATCGCCGAGCTCACCCACGCGCGGGCGTGGTCGGTGGCGTTCACCCCCGACGCCATCCCGTCCCTCGCCTCGATCTCCCCGCTCACCTGGGCCCACCACCCGCTGCTGGCCCTCTTCGCCGCCGGTGGCCGCCGCGCTGTGGTCCCGGAGGCCGAGCGCCCGCGCTGGCAGGCCTGGCTGGCCGAGCTCACCGAGGAGCTGGGCGACCCCGGCCGCCTCGGCGCCCGCGACGCCATCACCGCGACCCTCACCAACCTCCTGGTCGCCTCCGCCCGCCTGGCTCCGAGCGCTCCCATCGCCCCCGACCCCCTGGTCACACGGGTCTTCGACGAGATCGAGCGGACGTACGCCACCAAGGTCTCCGCCGGCGACCTGGCCCGTTCCTTGGGCTACACCCCCGGCCACCTCACCACCGTCATCCGCCAACGCACCGGCCGCACCCTCCTCGAATGGCTCACCGAGCGCCGCCTCACCGAAGCCCGCCGCCTCCTCCGCGAAACCGACCTGCCCTTGTCGGTCATCTCCGCCCGCACCGGCCTCACCGACCCCGGCTACCTCGTACGCCGCTTCAAGGCCCGCTACGGCACCACCCCCGACCGCTGGCGTCGGGAGGCGTGATCGGCGGCTCTCAGTGTGCTGCTGGCGCGGCTATCTCGATATAGGTAGAATAAGGCTCATGGAGCCACTATCGCGGGTCACAGACGCAACTGTCGACGTGCTTCGAGCCTTGCGCGCCGGTGGCCGCAATGTCTGGGGTCTGCAGGTGATCAAGATGTCGGGCCGAGCTCCCGGCACCGTGTATCCGGTGCTGGAACGCCTCGAACGTGCCGGGTGGATCACTTCCGAGTGGGAGCGCGACGACGCGCGGCCAGGACCTCGGCGACGCCTCTACAAGTTCACCTCCGAGGGTGCGAGCGCCGCGGTCGAGCTGCTCGCCGAACGCGACGCCCAGCGAGCAACGAGCAGGCGCGTTGCCCCGCGAACGGATGGTCGCCTGGCATGAACCGCATCTGGCGACTGGTGATCGTCCTGGCGTCGTTGCTCGTCGACGCCGAGAGCCGTGCACGCCATCGAGAACAGTGGCTTGCCGACCTGGAAGGCGCGGCCGAGGCCGACATCGCACCATCGGGTGTGGCCCTCGGCGCACTACGCACAGTTCCATCCATCAACCCGCACAGAGGAGCCAGCATGCCCATCAAGCCCATCGGTCCGCTCGCCATCGCCCTGAAGCACACGCACGCCGGTCAACGGCAGATGGCCATCATCGCGGTGCTGGCGATCACGCTCCTGGCTGTCGGAATCGGGCTCCTCGTCTGGTAGGCCTTGTCGCTGGCCCACGGACTACGCTCCAGAGAGCCGCGGATCGTACGCTCGGCATTCTCCACCGTGGCCGTCGGAAGGCTGGCGGCGACATCCGAAAGGCTCGCCACCCGGTTCATGACTTGCTCGGTGCCATCGATCGGGTCGAGCACCCAGGCGAGCCCGTCGGTGCTGACACCGGTCTCCTCGCCTAGGAACCCAGCCTGCGGGGTAGCGCGACGGAGACTGTCGCGCATGGTCAGTTCGATGGCCAGCTCGACGGCCTCGTGCGCTGCGGTGAGGTACTTGTCCAGATCCGACATCACGCGGTGGCCTCGCTTCTGCGGGCTCAGGTATTGCGCTGCTAGGCCTCAGTCGACGGGGCGAAGTAGTCGCCGAGCATCTCGGTGACCCAGGCCGGCTGGTGAGTCTCGCCGCGGGGGCCGAACTCGGCGAACCAGGGCTTGACGTCGAGGACGGGGGAGCCGTCGACGGCGTCGAGGTCTAAGACGTGGAGGTCGAGGCCATCGATCTTGATCAGCTTGCACCGAGAGATGCCGAGCCAGTTGCGGCGGCGCATGTTGCGGTGGCCGATGTTGCCGACCTCGGGCCAGGCTGGGTTCTCACGAGCACGCCGCAGGCCGAGGTTGAGGTCGCTCTGGTCGGTGAGGTGGAAGAAGAAGACGACCTCGAGGTGGGAGAACTCCTCCAGGCCCTGGGTCGCCTCGACCGGGTACAGGTCGGGGTCGAGACGAATGATCGCTTGGGTGCCGCCCCAGTAGTCGTCGGTGGGCTCGGTCCGGCCGCCGACGACTTGGGCGATCGGGGTCATGGGGATGGGTTCCACGGATGCTCCTTGGCGGTGGGGGTTCGGGTCAGGCTGCGTAGTCAGGCGCGGTCGTCTTGGCTCAACGCGTCGAGTAGTTCGTCATCGACCCCTGGCGTTGCCGCGATCGTCGCGGTCGAGGTCAGTTCGTGGTCGTGGCCGTCGAGGTCGGTGACTCTTGCGCCGGCCTCGCGTGCGATGAGTACGCCGGCGGCGGTATCCCAGGGTTTGTTGGAGAGCATCACCGAGGCGTCGAGCTTGCCGGCGGCGACCCAGGCGAGATCGATGGCGGCGCTGCCGAGCATGCGTACGCGTTGAGCGCGGGCAGCGAGAACGGCCGTGATACGAAGGCGGATCTCGTTACGCGCCTTGGCTTCGGGGCCGGTGGCGTAATCGCCCATCGCGATCATCGCCGATCGAAGCTGGTTGCAGTCGCTCGCCCTGATGGGGTCTCCGCCGCGAGTTGCGCCTTGGCCACGCACGGCGGCATACCGAACGCCTTCGGCTTGGACCGCGATGAGACCGATGACCGGTTCGCCATGGTCGAGGAGAGCGAGGCTGACTGCGGTCAGTGGGACGCCGTGGGTGAAGTTGGCGGTGCCATCGATCGGGTCGAGGACCCAGGCGAGCCCGTCGGTGCTGCCACCGGTCTCCTCGCCTAGGAACCCAGCCTGCGGGGTAGCGCGGTGAAGACTGTCGCGCATGGTCCGCTCGATGGCCAGGTCGGTTTCGGTCACAGGGTCGCGGTCGCCCTTGAACGCGACTGCGTGATCCCGGTTAGCCCGCAGGATCCCGTCGGCCAGGTCGACTGCTTCGTGTGCGGCGGTGAGGTATTTGTCCAGGTCAGACATCACGCGGTGACCTCGCTTCCTCGTGCCCAGATGTCGTCGAAGATCTGGCGGTAGGTGGAGTAGAGCGACGGTGCGCCGATCAGGTGCTGCATCACGAAGGTCGGGCTGTCGAGCCCGCGACCACGAGGCAGGTAGGGCTGCACGATCCCCAGGTTGCCGTCGATGAGCATCACCTGGAAGCGGATGGTCTCGTCATAGAGCCGCACCTGGACGCGATCTGCGGCGTCGGAAGACAGGCTTGCTCGGTGCTTGGCGATGACCTGGAGGTTCACCCGAGTCCACTCGGAGAGGTGTCCCTCGGCATGGCCCTCCTCGGTGTTGCGGACCCGGATCGCCTCACCGTCGGGATCCAGGAACAACAGACGTACGCGGGCACGTCCGAGCAGGTCAGCAAGATCGCCGTCGGAGTATTGCTGGCACAGCAGGTTGTGGGACAACCCCAACCCGTCGACCTCTGTGGCTGCGTCGAAGAGGCGGCTCGTGGAGAACTCACGAAGGAACGCAGGCCGGTTCTGGAAGACATGGGTAACTCCAGCCAGGTCTCCCACGGTCGCCGGGGTCGGGCGGTCGCTGCGCTCACGCACCAAAGGCATCCCCGGCTCCCAGGTCTGGGTGAGCTCGGCGACCTCCCAACCGGGGAACATGCTGGCCAAAACCCTGCGGTGGCCGGGATGGGGACGAGTGCCAAGGTCACCGTTGAGCCAGCGGTAGAACGTCGCACGGCTGGGCGCCTTCATCTCCGGAGAGGCGGTCCGAGCGTGGCGGTTGTAGTCGCGTACGAAGACCGCGTACTGCGCGCTATGAGTCCGCTCCAGCAGCGCCTTGAGCACTGTCGTCGGATGATCAATCTGCGTGGGGTGAGCCGCCTTCGTGGGCATGATGAGACTCCATGAGACCAGAACAGGACCGATATGAGACTAAGTGAGACTAGCACGAGACAAAGTTGCGCTTAGCGTGAAGACATGACCAATCGCCACGCCGTGCTGGGTGATCCGGAGTGAGGGGCGCCGAGGGAGCAAGCATCCGGCGCGGAGAGATGGTCGCTCGGCGAGTAGGACGCCCTCGTGTGTTGTCTCCGGTTGCGGGCGGGCGACCGCCGCGGATCGAGCCACGTGAGGAGATTCTTGACATCGCAGCGGGCCTGTTCGTCGATCGGGGATTCGCCGCGACCTCGACCAGAGACATCGCGGAGGCGGTGGGGATCCGGCAAGCGTCGCTCTACTTCCACTTCGCCAACAAGGAAGAGATCTTGGGCGAGCTGCTCCAGCGATCAGTCCGGCCCACGCTCGACAGGATCGAGAAAATCGAGGCACTGGCTGGTGAGGCCGGCGCGGGGCCGGACGTGCTGTTGCACGTGTTGGTCGTGCTGGACGTGCGTACGCTCGCTGCGGCGCCGCGCAACGCAGGCGTGCTGAGCCGCCTTCCGGAGGTGCAGCGTAAGGATGTCTTCGAACCGTTCGGCTCCGCACGTAACGAGCTCCGAGATGCGTACGCGCGGCTGGGAACACAGATCGTGGCCGACCGTGCAGCAGCGATGACTCCCGACTGCGACCTCCTGGGCACGCTGCTCCTCCAGCTGGTCGAGGTCGTCATTGGCATGCGCTCTCACGGGCACCGGATCACGCCGGCCATCGAGGCAATCGTCGCCGCGTCCTGCCTGCGTGTCTGTCTGGCTGACCAGACACAAATCGATGAGGCCGCCGCACGAGCGGCGGATCTGATCGCGATTTTAGATGCCTGATCCCAAGGGTCCGTAGCTGGCCCATCACGGCTGTGGTGGGCCAGCGGTTGCAATCAGCGTTCGCGAGTCGATGGACCCGGGTAGCCGCCCGGACGCGCTGGCGCTGGACCGCCGCCCCGCGTGACAGTCGACGAAGACACACCGATGGTGAACCGGAGTCACCGCACGTGAGCCCAGTCCGACTTCGGCCAAGCGAAACGCTGATGAGCATCCTCTACACGCCTTTCCGCGGTGGCGGTCATCATCGGGCCGGTGGCTACTATCGTGGGATGAACCAAGAGGATGCGCTGTTCGGCCTTGGCCAAGAGGAGCCGGAGCCGTCGCCAGAGGCGGTTCCATCTCCCGCTCAGCCCTGGCAGATTGACCAGCTTCGGAACGCTCTTGACGCCACCGGCGTGACCGAGATGGGTGAGCGTCAGGCACTCATTGAGGAACTCGTCGGCCGACCTGTCGCCGCGCTTCGCGAGCTTCACTTTGCCGACGTCCGCCCCGTCCTCGAGGTGCTTCACGCCAGAAGGGCGACGGATGCGACCCCGACCGGTTCTGCCTGGGATCAACGTGACGAAGACACGTGGATCGATCGGATCTGACGATGACCAACATCTTGCTCCTGTCACTGGCGGGTCGCCATTCTCCAATGGGCTTTGGCCGTGTCATCGATCGAGCGTTCGCAACTTGCTGGGCTTATGGATGTGAAGAGCTAGGCTCTTGCGGCCAGAGAAGGTCCCAGAGTCGCTGATCACGCAGGTTGAAAGCCGTTACCATTCAAGTATGCGGTCGACCGTTTCATAGATCTCTTTCAGAAGGGTCGAGTGGGCAGGTAGGCGCGCCAGCGCAGTGACTTGGCTTTGGAGTATCTGGTTGGCGTTCACCTCCTCATTCGCCGTCAGATGGAGTTCTTCTCGGACCTTGTCGATCCAGTAGTCCTTCCAGCCACCGACCGGCGGCAGAGCCTCCGCGTCGGCGGCTGTGGCGATGGCCTCCTCAGGAGTGCAGCCTGGGAGATAGCCCATGTGCTCGCGCGCCCAAACGACGCAGCTGTGCATCGTCGTCACGTCGGTGCCGCCGTCGGTGTTCGAGTGCAGGTGCGGCAGCGTCTGGTGGAACTGGTCGTGCCAGATTGCTTTCAGTGCAGCCAGGTCGCAGGCGGCCTTGGCAGCGCCCGCTTCGGACTCGACCGCCCGAGTTTCGGTTGCTGTAGCGGGTTGCTGGTCGCCATCGAGCAGGATGGCCGCCTTGTCAACGCCGGTCAGAGCGAGCGTCGGTAGGACGTTCTTGGCGATGCCGTTCGCCCCGCCTGGGAACGGCACGACCTCCAGCGTGTCGAGTCGCGTTGATCCGTGACGCCTCAGGCTTGCACGGACCATCTCGGCGGCGAGATCGTCTTCGACGATCAGCCGGGGTCGTATCGCGCCCGAAGTGGTGTGGCCGAGGTGCGCGAACGCCTCGGTCGGCGAGCATCCGTCGGCGACGAGCACCACCCGCTGCCGACTGGTATCGAAGCCCAGCACCTTGATCGCTTGTGGTGGAAGTCCCGCGGCCAGGCTCGGGGAGTGAGTTGAAATGACGACCTGGTGCCCGTGTTTGAGCACTTCCCGCTCGATGAAGCGGAGAAGCTCTGCTTGAGCACCGGGATGGAGAGAAACCTCGGGTTCGTCGAGCAGGATGAGCGAGCGTTTGGGGGCGTTGCGGATGGCATCGACCAATCGAACAACGGCGTACTCGCCGCTACCTGCATGCGCCTCGGAGTAGGTGGCTCCAGTTGTCGCCAGTCGGAGTCGAATCGTGTGTCCGGTAGGACCGAAGAACCGGTGTTCCACGATCGCGATGGACTCGATCGGCTTTCCTAGGATTTCCGCGACTGCCTCCACTTCGGGCTTCGAGAAGCTCCTGGCTTTCTCCAGGAGTTTGCCGACTTGATGCTGGGGTAGGGCATCACCAGCGAGGGCCTTAGCAATCCACTTGGATCTGAGGACCGCCTTGTAGCGTTTCTGAGTTGCGTCGGGAGTCCAGTAGTTGAACGACTGGTGGTGGATGTACTTGTCGAAGGCACTGAGTTCAGATCGAAAGTCCAGGTAGACGACGTTCTTCTGGATCTGGTTCCAGCGGTCGCGATTCTTGGACAGCATTGAGTCGAATCCGTGCGTTGGGATCGCGGCCATATCGTCACCGGCGACACGTTTGGTCGGCTCCCAATAGTCGGGGTCACGCTTACCCTGAAGCGGCTTCGGGACGTCAGCGGTGCGGTACTTCTTGGAGCCTCGGTACTTCCGACACTCTGCACTCGTGCCGGAACGGTCGAACATGTACTTGTAGACGAAGCGATGAGTGGCCCCCTTGCCCCTGACCCCACCGTCGATGTTGTCGACCTCGGTTGAGAACCAGAATTGCGCGAGGCTGCGTCCTTCGGGCGCCGCGGAGATGGCCTGAAGCACGGACGACTTGTTGGTGCCGTTCGGCCCCACCAAGGCGATGATCGGCCAATCCAGCGGAAGCCGCAGATCGTCCTCGAGCGACTTGTACATCGGGAAGCGGATCTCTTCGATGTAGGGGAGGAATCCGTCCGATCTAGTGAACTTCGACTCGATGCTCTGTTGCGTTTGCGTCAACGCCACGTGCGGACTCTCATGAAACCGAATGAGAAGGCGATGCTCGCAGGTTTTGAGACCGCTACAACGTACCCTCGGATGCCGAACCTGAGGACCATGTCAGGACGCGCCGTCCGCGTCAACGATCGCGTCATTCGGCTGGTCGGTCCGCCGCACGGTGAAGGCGATTCGGCCAGCAGGAGCGGAACGCAGCGGGAGGGCGTAGGAGAACAGCGTGGCGATGTCCTTGGGTGGGGTCAGAGCGGGGAGTTTCTTCGGTTCGGTGACGCCGTTGGCGCGGTACTTTGCGGATGAGCTGTCGCCGGCGAATGTGAGAAGGAAGGCACCGCGCCCCGCGACCTTGAGGTCCTTGATGTGCTTGTACCCGGGTAGGTCGAGCGCCAGCCGAACATTTCCGTCGCGGTCGAGCGTGTCGGAGTCGATGCCGCTGGAGACCGCCTGGAGAGCTTCGCGTTGGCGGGTCGATGAGCCGGAGAACTGGTCAGGTCGGTCGGGGCGGCGGTAGCGGCGGATGATGGTGAGCTCTCGCCCGCCGACGGTTCTGGTCGGCAGAGTGGCTGGCTCGGGGACGATGACCGCCCAGTCCTTCAGGGTGCCCTCGGCGATAGCCTTACGCATGAAAGCGAGATAGGGGGCGACCTTGAAGTTCTTACCCCAGCGGAACTGCTCCACCACCGAGATCATTTCCTCAGCCGGGACGATCCCGTAGCGGGCCTTCCACGGTCGCGGGCTCCCGGCCTCATTGATGTAGAAGAAGTCGCCCTCGGTAGTTGCAGCATCGAGCAGTGGTTGCACTGCGGCGAAATGGAGTTCGTTGACCTGGTCGTCGTGCGGTCCCTGCTGGCTGAAGTCGACGACCTTGCCGCCTTCGCCCTGTTCGGTGAGCTCGGCGTTGTACATCTTGTTGCCGCTGGTCGGCTTGAGGTAGGGCAGGCTCTGATAGACGAGCGGGGGCACGTCCATGGGCCGCACGAGCGGCCGGCCGTCGTCGTCGAAGCCTTGGAACCGACGGAGCTCTTCGCGGAAGTCTTCCTCGTCGCGGACGATCGCCTCGAACGACTTGTATAGATCGATGACCGTCTTCCGGGGACCCGGGACGTTACGGCCGATGTATAGGCGCACCAGATCGCGATAGTGCGGGCGGTAGCCGAACCAGCGACCCATCTGCATGAGTGTGTCCGCGGCGATAGTCCGTCGTGTGTAGTAGGAAACGGTTAGGCCTTCGACGGTGAAACCGCGGGAAAGTTTGGCTCCGCCGACGAGGATCTTCCAGACGGCGCCAGCCTGGAAGTTGATGTCGTCCTGAAGGTAGTCCTTCTCAGCGACACCGTTGACAATGACGACCGGGTTCACGCCCCCCTGGATCCTGTCGACCGCATGGCCGATATGGGGAATCAAATCTTTGAACGCCCCGACGGCCGGCTCCTCGGGAGCACGGGCCTCGGTCACCGGTCGGAAGTCGGTGTTCCACAGATCCTGCAGCCGCTTGAGGCCCATGGGCAGGTCGTATCCCGCGGACTTCCAGATCTGGCGGATATCGTTGGCGACGAGCGCGTGGTCGGCGGTCTTGACGGACTCGTGGACGAGCATCGTGTGGTGACGGAATAGCTTCGGCTTGCCGAGTGTCGCGGCTCGGTGCAGCTTGATAGCGCCGGCCAAGACGTACGCGTCCAAGGCAGCGAGAATTTCGGCATCACGAGCATCGGTGTCATCGGGGCCGGCGACAAGCGAGCGGACGTACGCCTTCTCGTTGGAATTAGCGACGGTGGCCTTCTCTGGATCGTCGCCGTCATCGCCGGACAGGTCCTTGTCGAGGTCGTGGAAGGACGCGCCGCCCATGTATCCCGGCGGAGGTCGGAGGCTGACGATGAAGTCTTTCGGAAACAGGTCCTCGGCATCCTCGGGGTCGACGAACACATTGGCGAAGGGCGTGGCGGTGTAGCCGATGTACTGGGCGCGACCGAGTTCGCGCAGGAGCTGGGCGATCAGCCTGTTGATCGCGGTGCGCTCCTTCTCCTCGGCGGAGTTCTTGTCAGGCCTGGTGGTGTTGATCGAGGCCTGGTCAGCCTCGTCATCGATGATGAGAGCGGGGATCTCGCCGAGAACGGTCTTGACTGACTGCAGGTCGTGCACGAGCTTCTTCAGCACCGCTGAATTCTTCTTCACCACCGCGATGCGGATGTCGGGGCGATAGATGTTCTGCGGGTCATACAGCGGCTTGGCCGGGTCAATGAAGTGGTCGGTCTGGCGGAAGTCGAGGTAGCCGAGGCCCGCCTTGAGAAGCTTGTAGTCGTCCTTGGACCCGGTGAGCCGCCGGATGCCAGGCATCCCCAGCTCCTTGGGGTCCTTGCCATAGGAGACGAACTTGCCCTCGGCCCAGTCGACGTCACCGTCGCCGATGTAGTCGACCGTGGCGGTCAGCTCGGGGTTGTTGCGGTCCACGCCGCCGAGGATGTTCTCTTCCCCGATGAGTTCCATGTCGAGGCGGCGCTGGGTTTGCCCGCGCAACAGTTCGATGGTGCCGGTGAGCACGATGACGAGCTTGTATCCGGCGTCGATCGCCTTCGCAATGGTGCCGGTGAAGTTGGCGGTCTTGCCAGACTGCACGTGCCCGACGACGAGGCCCTTGGACTGGTAGGGATCGTCACGAACCGGGTTGGCGAGCCGCTTGACGACCTCGTCGGTAGCGCGGCTGAGTTCGCTGATCGCGTCGGCGTCCCAGCCCTTCGACTCCAGCACGCCGCGGTAGCCGTCCCAGTAGAACGACCGATCCGGGCGCTCCTCGTACCATGGATCCCAATCGGCTGGCTTACCCGAGATCACCACGGCGCCGGAGAGATTCACGTGGAAGGCGCGATTGATCCTCTCCTGAACCTCGTCGGAGAATCCGAGAGAGGCGAGGATCGCATTCCGCCGTTCCTGGGAGTTCGCTGCTGTCGCGACAGCCCATGCCGGGGCGAAGGCGGCGTCCCAATGCGAGAGTTGAATGTGGAACTCAAACCGCGCCGGATCGTTGACGTCGGCCGACGTAATCGCCTCGACGAGATCCTGCTCGGAGTAGTCGTCGCCGACGCCTGCGTCCTCGAGTTCGAGCAGGACGCGCTTCAGCATGGACTTGGGCGCACCTTTGCTCATGCCGCGGACGGCGCTTACGATCGCATCGGTATACGGGTCGGACACGTCAGGCCTCCTGAGCAGATGTGGGGTTGATGAACTCAATGAGCGGAACTCCGGGGTCGCCGGGCGTTCGCGAGGAAACGTCCACCCGGTAGTTCACATCACTCACAAGATCGCTGTGTGGGACGACTTCATGGAGCCGGCCGGGGGTTACCGCAGGGAAGTCGCCGTCGACGAGGTACGCCGACGGGTCCGTGCGGAGGGTGTACGCGGTCGGGTACATCGCCGCGTCGTCGTCTTCCCAGCCCTCCGAGGCCATGTGCGCCAGGAACCGGTCTCGCGCCGAGGTGAGGCGATCTCGAATGGCTTGGATCAGCGCGGGAAGTGTGACTCCATTGGGGTCGCCGCCAGCGCGCGTGATTTGGATCGACACGAGCCAGAGGGATCGACCGGGGTTCGGTTCGAGTTGGCCGGCACCGTGGATGACATGGGTGCGGTTCTCGCTGAGAGTTGTCTTGACCTCGGCGTCGAAGGCGGGGAAGGCGTAGTCGCGTTCCTCGGCCAACGGCCCCAACCACCAATCGATGACGGTGTACTCGTCGTAGCTATCGAGCAAGGCGCGGAACAGCAGAAGTTCACCGACCAACCCGATCTGCTTCTCCTCCGAGATGCGCGGCTTGGCGGCGAGCAGGGACGTCATGTTCGTCATCGCGGCCGAGGACGCGGCGGCGAAGGTCGCCCCGCCCTTCATCGCCTGGAGAATCGAAAGAACGAGGCCGTACGCCTCTGCGTACATGCCGCGGGCATCGAAAGTCAGGGAGGCGTACTCGACGCCGCCACGGATCTCGGTTCCCGTGCCCACACGCCGAAGGGTCGAGGTGTCGAGCACCATGCCGTTTCGTGGGGTGAGGATCGAGATCTTCTGACCAGGGCCGTCGATCCTGAACAACACATCCGGGGATCGGTTGACGGGGTGAACGGTGACCGTTCCGCTGCGGAAGTAGGTCTCTAGGGTGTTTGGGGTCAGCTGTGCTGACGGATCACTCATGCTCGAACTTCACTCTCCTCACGAGGATTGTTCCCGTATCGCGGCCAAGAGAATGGCCTGCCACGCCGCGTCTTCGCGCCTCTTTCGGGCGCCGCTGCCGGTTCCGACGAAGTGATCCTCGAGCAGGAGCAGCAGCAGACTCTTGACAAGCGGGGCGTCATCGAGGGCGAGGCTGCGACGCCCGACTATAGGCTCGCGGTATCGGGCGTTGAGGAGGAGTTTGTGCTTGTCGACGTCGACCCGGTAGACGACATCGTCGGGCAGGACGGCCCATTTGACGTCGACAGCGAGCGCGTCGTTGGGCTCGGTGTTCTCCGCGAACGCATCCTTCACTAACAACGGGATCCCATGACCGGGCCGTGGCGCCTCGATAGGGGTCGCCGTGCGTTGGCGCGCGACGCGGGCGGCCTGCTTCGCATCCTCCCGAAACGAGCCTAAGGTTGTGCCATCGGCCCCACGTGCGCGCAAAAGCGCGCCACGAAGCTCGTCGTCGAACGTCGTGCCGACCTTCTCCGGGTTGATCGTTACGTGGTGCTCCATCTCGACACTCAGATCGAACGCCACCCGAGCGAATATCAGATCTGCGCTCGGTGCGGCCAGGCCGTTCCAGCCACCGGTCTGGAGGAGACGGTCATTCCGATAGATATAGAGCCCCTGCGATTCGCCGGGGGAGCGGCCACCGAGTACGAATCCGGGACCCTTGTCGGTGTGCGGCCAGATGTGCAGGCACGCGGTCCCAGTCGCGTTCCCGACGGCGACGGGCAACTCCTTGGGATAGCTCGGCCGACCGATGCCGCGATAGGCGAAAGGATCGGTGGCCCGGACGGGGCGCGGTGGGCCAGCGAAGTCGAGCCACACGTCGAAGGATTCGATCATCAGTGTTAGGTCGCCGCGCTCGAGGATCCGGTGCAGGACCAGCCCGAGATGGTTCACCAGGTCCTGCGTGGTCCGCTGGGTCCACGCTCGCTGCTCATCTTCGCTGGAGGAAGTCAGGAATGTCTGTACGTCCTGCCACTCGACGATGGTGCCTGTCTCCATCGCGAAGTCGACCTTGGCGCCGGCGATCCGATCGGCGGCATCGGTGCTCGAGAACTCTTCGACAACAGGACCGGTGTCGATGGTCTCGCGACGCAACCGTCGCCCCACCGCCGGTGTTCCGTAGCGTTTGGACCACACGATCAACGTGTTGGCCTGGCTCAGCGAGGCGGCTTTGAGACCGATTCCGAAGTGCCCGAGGTCGCGCCCTTGGTACTTTCGCTTCTTGGCATAGACCATTGCGTCGTCGATCGCCGCGGAGTCCATCCCCGAGGCGTTGTCGACCACCTGAAGCCCGACCGGTCGTGCTTCCTTCATGAGGAAGCGGACCAGGACATTGGTGGCCCCGGCGTCGATGCTGTTGTCCACGAGGTCTGCTACGGCTGTGGTCAGCGTGTGGTGGCGACCGATGGCCGAGGTGATCGACGGGTCAGGAGGAACGACCCGAGACCCGATCGGCCGTGGCGTGGACGTGGAGGCCACTACAAGTCCTTGAAGTTGCTATGCGCTACTCCGAGATCACCGGCATTCTGCTTAACCGCGCGCACGGTGTTCGCGTCGAACCCGTCGGCCTTTTGCGCATCCACCGTCAGCGTGATGTCGAGAACCTCGGGACCGGCATTGCGCAGCAGGTCCAGGATCTCCTGAGCAACTGTCTGCAGATCGGTTGGCATATCGCCATCCGGGTCAACGACATGCCGTAGCGAGTAGATCGCATTCGACACGACCTCGCGTGGCGCCGGAGTGGAGGTCGGAGTCGACACCGGTGTAACCGCTGGACCGGACGCCGGTGTGCCGATGGCCTCTGCGGGCGAGACGGACTCATCTTTCTTCCCCTCCTCGCGCTGCCGCTGCGCGACCGCGAGGTCCGGACGCACGACGAGGGTTTTCTCGTCGAACGGACCGAACTCGGTGTCCTCAAGCGGCACCGCCAATCCGTCGAAGTCCCCGGTCGCCGAGTCGAACGCCGTCGCCAGCGCGAAGCCGGTGTCCATGAACCCTGTGTCGAGCAGCGACTCCTCCAGCGCCCGGACGAGCACAGACCTGTCGCGGAGTCGGTGCAGGTATGGGTAACGGCAGTAGTAGATCCACAGCTCGGTGAAGCTGATGAATCCCCGCGTCCACCGGGCGCGGAGGAACTCTTCGATGTCCAACCGGACCACCCGGTTGGCGAGGTAGGAGTGCGCGGCGTCAGCATTGGCCAGCTTGGTGCCGATCCGCTTCGTCAGGTTCTTCTCCTGGCCGTCCGCTCGCACTTGCCCGACGACGAACGGCGCCTGTGCGTCTTCCTGCACCGCGTGCAGTCCCCAGGTCCAGGTGTGTGCGAGCCGGTCGTCGACCGTACGGTTCGTGGTCTCCAGCATCGACTGGGCCTGCGCCGCAGCGGACTGGGTCAGGTCCAGATGCGCGGTCTCGTTGTAGATCGAGTTCCACGCCAGATAGGAGCGCACTGCCGACTCCAGTGGAACCCACTGCTTCTCATCCGCCGCGACGGCAACAATGGTGTTCACGTTCGATCGGGGTGCAGTGCCGCGATGCTTGAGCAGATTGTGTACCCACCGAGACGCGCTCGATTCCTTGTCCTTGCCGTTATGCGTGTACGCCGGAGGTACGACCACTAGCCGCAGATACTCCGCCTCGGGAACGTCGGAGGACGACTCAGGATGCACGACCTCCGCGATCACCTCGGTCGATCCCTTGAACACCCGCTTTAGCCGAGTCGACACCTCACCGTGGACCGCGTCGGTCGACAGTTGCGCGGCCCGCTCGGCGGCGAGCCGATTCAGCGACGGCTGGGTGTCATACCAGTACCGTCCGTCCTCGCTGTAATAGTGCGAGGACTTCTCCTGCAGCCCGTCGAGGGCCGACCCGATGTTGCCGAGCACGTCGCCGGGCATCGCGACCCCGAGTGTGATTCGCTTGCGGTCCTTGCCCTTGAGTGCCGCGCTCAACGTTGGTGTGGCCTCCACGAAAATGGCACGAGCCGTACGCAGCGCGAGTGAGCGATCCTTCAAGACCGGCCGCTCCTCGTCCACGATCCTCGCTACGGCGTTCTCACCGTCGATCTCCGACTGGATGATCGCGTCCCACGCGTTGCCCGCATACTGCACGACCTCGGAGCGGACCGGCTGTGCGTCCAAGGGCACCGACCCCGCCATGATCAGCGGGGAGGGATCCTCGCGCTGATATAGCTGGTGAATTACGTGGCTCATGAACCGAAGCACCCCGCGGGTGCGCTGGAACTTCTCCAGCGTCGACCAGTCCGAGTAGAGCCGGTCCAGCAGTTCAGGGTGGATCGGGTACGCCGTCTTGATCCGTGACTCGTATTCGGACTTCCCGACCCCGGTGGGGAACTCTTTGGGGTGGTGCCGGTAGTAGTCGCTGAACCGCCGCGCCGCGGTGGCGATGGTCGCCAGCGCCTTCGCGTCCGGCTCCACGAAGAGACGACGTCGGACGATCTCGTAGGACTCGTCCCGCGTCGCCGGCGTCCACTGATACGCCACTCGGCGGATCACATTGTCCAGGCGATCGAGGGCGTCACGGCCGCGCTGCCCGCCAACCTCCAGGTCACTGGCCCCGGTCGTCTCAGGAGTGGTCTCGTCGCCAGCCTTGTCCTTCTTGCCCTCGCTGGCCGGCACGGATACCAGCATCAGCGTGCCGGGCACGTTCTCGGCCGCCAGCGTCAGCGCCTGGGCAAAGGTGAACTGAGTCTCGAACAGTCCTGCTGCCACCCGACGAGCGTGCGGATCGTCCTCGTCGAAACCGTCCGGGAGTTGACGCGCGTAGGCGACCCACTCGTCGATCAACACCACGGCTGGCCCGAACTTCGAGAACACTTCCCGTAGTAGATTGCCGGGATTGGTGCCAGTGCGGTCGGCCTCGGCGACGATCGCGTAGGCGTCCGCGCCACCGAGCTGCCACGCCAACTCGCCCCACAACGTGTGCACGACAGTGCCGTCCAGCTTCTTCGACGGTGTCCCAGGCGGGATCTCGTTGCCGACCAGGGCGGCTTTGCGCACCGGCTTGGCCACGGCGTCGGCATTCTCGCCGGCCAACAGGTCCTGAACGGCCTGTGGGAACTCGTGCAGCGGCCGCCCGGAGAACAGGTGCCACACGGCAAGCATCGAGTGGGTCTTACCGCCACCGAAGGTGGTCTGCAGGTTGATCACCGGGTTGGCCGATCCCGACCCCGACACTCGGTCTACAGACCGCTGCAGCAGTTCTTTGAGCCCATCGGTGAGATACGTGCGCCGGAAGAACTCGACCGGGTCCTGGTACTCCTTGGCCGCGTTCTGCTGCACCGCGACCGAGTAGAGATCGGCCGCGAACTCCGCGTTGTTGTACTTCCCCGAGGCCACATCAGGGTGCGGCTTGAGCACCTCGCGCCACGCTGGCAGCTCCGCGTCCGGCGTACCCGGCAGGGCCACCGCCTCGCGCACCGCCTTGCGGGTCTCCCGTTCGAAGCTCCCACGCAGGATGTCCTGGCGAGCTGTCTTTACCGTGTCGGCCTCGCGCACCGCTCCGATTGCACGCATCACCCGTTCGATCGTGTCCAGGGCACGCACCGCGTCATCGGGTGAGAACGGCTTGAAGTGCGCTACGTCGTTGCGCACAGCACGTAACTCGCCCACGAATCCTTGCTCGCCCCGCGAGAGGTGGTCGTTGAAGAGGTATCCGAATTTCGGGATCGGCTCGGTGATGATCCGGAACTGGTCCTGCGGATCCGTACGTGAGTACGACTTGCCTTGGATGCCCTTCTCAGTGTCCTTGAACGCGAGCAGCACGGTCCAGTCCTTGCCCGCGGGAACGTGCTTCGCGCTGACCTGCTCGATGTATGGATCGAGCACGGCCGATAGCGACTCAAGCGCCGACCGCACCACTTCGATGTTGCTCTTCGCCATCAGTCCTCATCCTCGAAGTCGAACGCGCCCTGCACATCGGTCCGGACCGGCAGCCGATCGGCAGCCTCGGTCAAGTCAGCCCACGCCCCACCCACCAGGTTGAACAGCCGCGCATCATCCGTACGCGACGTCTTCGTCATCTCATAGAGCCGGTACGCCAACCGCTGCACCGCCTCGATGTCGATCTCCGGCCGCGTGGCCGCGGCCGCCATCAATTTCGCCGCTGGCTCCAGACCACCGTCCTCCGCCGACAACACCCGCCCGAGGTGGCACATCACCTCCCAGACCGAGATCCGGTCGTCCTTCTCCGGATCCCACCGCGGCGAAAGGCGCGCCGGAGCGACGAGCTGCACTACGCCCTCGCCCTGGGTCAGCACCCCCGAGTTCGCTACACCGAGGACGGACGTGTTGTACGAACGTGCAAGCAGATCCGCGTCACCGAACGGCCCCTTGCCCCAGCCGTACTGCTCATACCATTTCAGGCAGAACCGCGTGTCAGCATCCAGATCGCCCTCGCCCTCAGCAAGCACCTCATCGAGTGCCTGGTTGATCAGCCTGAGTGCTGCCTTGACGCTCATGTCGCTGCCGTCGTTCTCCACGACCCGTGCGTAATTGGAGTACACCGCCATCCCGGGACCGATCGTCGCCTGAGTGAGATCCACCGGAGCGATGGCGCCCTGTCGAAGGTTTTCGAGCGCGCGGGGGAGTTCTCGACGTAGCGCCGCGAGGAACCCGCGCCGCGTGGTCTGTCCTGCGGTTTCGTGGCGGGGTCGGAGCACCAGGACGATCGACGATGCGAGAGCGTTCGTGCCGTTTGCGATTTGGCGTCCCGAAAACTCTGTTCGAACCGGCCAGGTCGCCGTGATCGCCCAGCCTTCGCGAACCATGCCCTCGAGGATCGTCGCCCAACCCGTGCTCGTGACGCCTTCTGTCTCGAGTTCCGATTGCTTGAAGGCGTAGAAGACGGTGATCGGGAAGTCTTCCGACGCACTTTCTCGCGCTCGAGCGAAGACAAGTTCAAATCCGCTCTCGAAGAACTTCTCGGCGCCGTCTCGACTTCCGTGACGGCGCGGATTCGCCACGAGTTCTTCGGACTTCGGCACGAGCATCGAGGCGAACAGGTCCGTGTGGATGGCACGCAACGATCGGCGCAACCAGACGTAGAAGTAGTCAGAGAGATCTGAGTATCCGATGTTGTCGTAGTAGGGCGGGTCGGTGCTCACGACCAGGTTCGAGTAGGACCGTGCAGCGGCGTCGGCCTGTGCAACGTTTCCTGTGCCTTGGGCTGGAAGCTTCTCCAGGGGGTTGGTGAAAGATTGGAGGATCGTCGTGATGCTGCCGCCGACTTCGGCGAAGGGATTCAACTCCGCGAAGTCCCAAGTCATCGGGATGGCTTGGCGCCGGAAAACGCTAACGACAAGCTCATTTTTCGGATGGCTGGACCACGTTGCGATCGTCGAGAACATGCCAGTTGTCTGGCTGACGAGCATGCCGAGGTAGGTCGCTACGGCGTCGGCGTACGCCTCGGCGCCGGTGCCGCCGTCGGCGAGACGAGCGCCCAACGGGAGGCCCGCGTCGACGGCATCCGTCAGCACCTTCTCCCGCGCCTCACCCACGAGGTCGCTGAACGTCGTTAGCGCCACCAACTGTCGGTTTGTGAACAGATCCGAGAATTTCGTCAGGCCGTACTGCGGCGGTGAAAACCAGCGCGGGTTGTCCGCCAGTTTGCCGCCGGGCACGTTGCTAGGGGCCGAGACCTCAGCTGCCGCAACGTGGTCATCCGTTGCTGGGAGGTAGACCCGGCGCCGGTGTCCTTCTGCGACCGTGGCGAGCAGGCGAGTGCCATAGCCGTCGCCGAGCGCGCTTCGTCGGATCTCCGCGAGCGGGCTGAATGAGCCGCACGCGACGCATGTGGCCCCTTTGGCGGCGGCCACGGTCCCATCGGTGTCTTTGGTTGGAGCTTTCTTGGGATCGTGCCCGATGGTGAAGTTGACGCGTCGGCCGCTGGGAGAGTCGGGGTCATCAACGACGGTGGGAACGACGTACGCCTCCTTGCCCTTTTTCTTGCCGAGCCACCAGGAGCGTACGAGGGGCATCTCGATGCCGCAGGCAGGGTTGGGGCAGGTGACGGTGCGGGCCCAGATCCAGGCGATCGTCGTCGCCTTGGTCGGCTTCTTGGTCTTCTCATCGACGACGGTGGCGTCGGGGTAGAGGTCACCGATGCGCTCCTTGGCCTGGTCGCGCATCCACGCGCCGTAGCGGCGTACGTCCTCCGCGAGTCCCGTGGCGCGCGGCCACTCGCCGAGCTTCGTCTCGGCCGCTCCCGGGAACACCGGCGGCGAACCCGCGAACTTGGGCGGGATCTCGATGAGCGCCTTGTTGATGAGCACGGCGACGGGGTTGAGGTCCGAGGCGTGTGCTTCTAGGCCGAGCCGCTGCGCCTCAAGCGGGATGGTGCCGCCGCCAGCGAACGGGTCGAGGATCGCGGGCGGGTTGCCGCCGGTGGACTTGAGGATCTCCTCGTGCGCCTCGCGCAGGAGGGTCTCGTTGTTGACGTTCTCCCATTTGACCAGCCGCCGGATGATCCCGTGCAGCCGCTCTCGCTCGAATTTCTGCTCTTCCTCGGTCAGGTCCGGGTTCGAGGACGGGTCGTCGACGAGCTGTGCGAAGAGCACGGCGCGAGCTGCTGCGAGAGGGCGGCGTGCCCACCACAGGTGCAGCGTCGACGGGTGGCCATGCCGGATGGACTTCTCCCGGGCGGACTCTGCGTTGATGTCCTCCAGCGGGATTGACACCTCGATCAGCTTCTTGCGGACCGGGGTGTCAGGGGTGATCGTCATTCGTGAAAACTCTCCAGTGGCTTGTATGGCACGATCCTAGTTGTCGTCACCGACACTCGCCCGCTGTTGAAGTAAGACGGTCGGCCGTCGTCGACCGAGATCGATGCAACGGGCGCACGTCCGCTCTGAACACAACGGGCGTGATATTGGCGTGGACCGTCGGTGTACCTGCCGAGATGATGCCCGCTGGAAGCTGGCCCACGCTTGCATGTCTGCGCGCGTCATACCGCAAATTAGGGAGCCATCGGCGTAGGCCCCGCGATCGCACGGGCGTCAGTTGTCTCGACCCGCTGGCGCGACATCGGTCGTGGCCAGCCGGACGACGTGCGCGATCCGCTCGCCCGCGGAGATCATGTCTTCGTGCTCCCAGACCCGCACGACCACCCAACCGAGTGAGGCGAGGTGCACGTCGGTCTCGCGGTCCCTCTCGATGTTGCGGGCAAGCTTGGCCGCCCACCACTCGCCGTTATTGGAGGGCATTGTCCCGTGTACTGGGCAGCTGTGCCAGAAACACCCATCTACCATTACGGCGACCTTCGCTCGGGTGAAGAGTAGGTCGGCGCGACGCCGTGGCATCCCCGGGAGCGGAGCATCTACGCGATAGCGCAACCCGCGTTGGTGCAGGTCTCGGCGCAGAAGGAGCTCGGGCTCCGTGTCGCGAGTCCGCTGCCGCGACATCCGTTGAGCGGTAGTAGCATCGGTCACGATTTCGGTACGCGCCGGCGTGGATGTGGTTTCACCTTTCATGGCCGGCTAGTCTTTCGTATCGTGTCGACTCCCGTGCATACGTTCGAATCCGCGGCGATGCCGGACGCCCCCCAGGACAGCAGTGTGAGGATGACGACCTTGGACTTGTTCGCGGGCGCCGGCGGGCTGTCAGAGGGGCTGAACACGGCTCCAGGCGCACGGTTCGACCCCGTCCGGGCGGTCGAGATGGAATCGGCTGCTGCTGCCACGTACACACTCAATCACGGTGGCGGTTGCGACGACGGCAATGTCAAGGGTGGACCGGCCTACGTAGGCACGATCCAAGACTGGTTAGCCGAGGACAGCTCAGTTCCACAGGTCGATCTGGTCGTCGGAGGACCACCGTGCCAAGGTTTCTCCACGCTCAACCGTGCTGGTGTAGGCGCCGAACGAAATGAGCTGTGGAAGCTCTACGCCGAGACGGTCGAGCGAGCCACGCCCAAGTACTTCGTTTTGGAGAACGTCCCGGCGTTCCTGAAGTCGGCGCAGTGGGAGGTGTTCCAGGAGGCGCTCAACGGCGGCAGCCTCAAGGATTACGACATCGACGTTGACGTTCTCAATGCAGCCGACTACGGAGCGTTCCAGGCTCGCAAGCGAGTCATCGTCATCGGCCACCACAAGGACCTACCCTCCCCAGGTCTGCCGCGGAAGACTCACCAGGGAGCTCACCGCTCACTGGCCGAAGCGCTGCTGGGCGTACCCCGCGCCGTCGACCGCCTCGGGATCCCCGATGGCACAGTTGAGTACTGGGGCAACGAGATACCGGGCATCTTCTCAACCCGAGAGCTCCACTTCGGACGCAATTACACACAGCTGTCCTTGGACCGGTTCAAGGCAATCTCCCATAACGGTGGCAGTCGCTCCGACCTGCCGGACGAGCTTAAGGCACCCTGTTGGCTCAAGCACAGCAAGGGGGCTGGCGACGTTATGGGAAGGCTGACTTGGGAGAAGCCGTCGGTCACGATTCGTACGGAGTTCTTCAAGCCAGAGAAGGGCAGATATATCCACCCCGATCAGGATCGCGTCATCACTCACTACGAGGCCGCGCTAATTCAGGGTTTCCCCGATGACTACCGGTGGGTCGGCACACGTGAAGAGATCGCCCGCCAGATCGGCAACGCCGTGCCGATTCCGCTCGGGGCCGCCATCGGCCGCACCCTCGTTGAGGCATTCGATGGAACGGCCAGTGCAGGCACTCCCATCTTTGCGTCGTGACGCCGCTGTAGCGGCGAGGTCCATGGTCTGGTCTGGGCGGAGTGCTGGTTCAGATTCCACGCAGCGGTCGAGACTGAATGTCGGTTGGACGTTGGGCTCAGAGAGTTGTCCAGCGTTGGCCCTGTAATGGGGCGGCGCGCCGCGATGGTAGTTGCGCGTATCCACGATCCGGGTCGTCCCGTCGCTCGGCAACAAGTGGCATCCTGGCGGCTGGTCCCCATGCTCTCCAGGCAACTCGTAGATCGATCGTCGGCCGCAATTTGTCCACGTCCGAGGCGGCCGTGCCTGCTGCTAGATCCCCAGCGACACTTCGAAGCGACCGGAGTATCTTCATCGCCATGGCGATCGATTGAGTCGGTGGCACGTTCGGTTGACATGCTGAGAGCGCTTCAGTGGCGACATCCAGGCGCGTCCTTACGTGCCAAAGTTCCTCGTCACCCCACCGCGCAGGCAGTTCGTCTATTGAGCTGAGCGCATCGTCAAGTGCGATCCAGGACACTGAACGAGCGGCCTCATCGGCGGGTTCATGGCGTAGCCGACTGTCCAGATTCGCGGGTAGGAAGGCCGACAACGGCATTGCCTCGAACGCTTCACGAGCTCTGACCCATACCGGAAAGGTCTCGTCCAATGCTGCTGCGGAGACAGCGATTGGGGGCTCCCCTTCGGCGCCGCTGACAACGATCCGGAAGGTTTCAATTGTCGGAAGCAACCTGCGAGCGTGCATGAGCGCCTGTAGCGCCGGATTGATGTCTTCGACTTGAAGCCGTGCAACCTGGACCTCGGCATCTTTGGTGTTGTGCTTGAAGGTCACGAGTTGTAGGCCGTTCGTTCCGAAGATTGCCTCAGCACGCGTCGGTGCGGGCATGCGCCCTGGCTCGTCGACGGACGGGGACAAGGCGCAGGACTGTGCCGACCGCGCATGCCAGTGTGTGAGCGCTGCCTCGCATCCGAGTGCAAATGAGAGGGCGTTCGCCGTGGCAATGTCGACCCTCCTCAGTTCAACGGAGGTGCTGTCAACGACGTACACCCCGCGGTGTCCGTCCCACTCAAGGGACTCGTGCGCATGGCTGTTCCGGACATCTGGAAGAAGGTTCGGACCGACGGCCTCGGCAAGCCACGCGTCCGGAGCCAGGGCCTCCGGAAGAACACCGACAGTCGGCGGGGTGCTCCATGTCCCGGTTCTCAGGCACCGCATGGCCCAGGCGTATTCCCGTACGGGCCCCTCGACGAGGCGTCGATAGCAGTCAGCCAAAGCATGAGCGGCGGTCTCGGCGTCGTCGCTGGACTGGTACTCCCCGATAAGCGCGTGAATTCTTCTGCGCCCCTGACGTAGTGCCGAGTATCTCCGAGCGAGGTGTGTCAGGACATCGTCAAGTACAGGCCTCTCGCTATCGAACAGCTCATGAGGATGTCCTTGACCAGACTCCGCGGGCCGGGCAGGCGATGCGAATGCGGCTTCCAGCCTCTTGCGCATCTCCCACAATGTCTGCCTCGCGAGTACTGCGTCGGGCGAAGACTGGATCCATCCGCACACAGAGACCATAACCAAGACATCATCAACCGGTTCCAGGTAGAGAGAGTCCATGTGAGCGAGGAGATAAGGCAGTAGTCGTTGGTTCGCGTACTTGTAGTTCTCGAACACTCGTGCGGCACTGAAGTCTCCTTCGGTGTTCAGGGGCACGGACGCCATACCGAAGCTGGCCGCGAGTACCTCGCTTTGGGTCGAGAGAGCGGTAGTTGGGGCCCCGGGCGCGAGCGCTCCCAGCGAGATCTCCGATGAACGTGGCAATCGACCGTCCTCGATCGCATCTAGCACCTCGTCGATGGCTTTGTCGCATGCTCCCAGGATCCAGTCCCAAGGTCCTGACCCCGCGCTTGGCGACGCCAGGGATTCGGCCTGTGTTACATCGGGAGCCCGCTGGGGAATGAATCGCGCGTCGAATGGTGCGAGTGCGATCAGCATGGCGAGCACCTTGTGCCGCCTCGTGTTGAGGACATCGAGGGAGCGGCTTAGATCGGACCAAGTGTCACTCGTGTAGTTCTTGGGATCGACGGCCTCGTCAAGATCATTCAGTAGAGTCCGAAGTGCGTCGAGGCGCGACTCCCAAGCATGTCTGATGAGGGGCATTGTTCGAGGATCGCCGAGATCATCCACGGACAGCATCGGGCGTGATCGCAGCGTGGCGGTGAGCTTCTTGCGCGCTTCTAGGGGGAGAGATCTGCGCCGGTCAGTCACGTCAGGCCATCACGTCTGCGAGTCGGACGGAGAATCGGACAAGAAGTCGAACATCGTCACCTCGGGCCGAGGACCTCGGATCCCGGGGCCTTCTGGCGATACATTCCGTGATTCAGCATGCGAACCTCTGTGGCGTCGGCTTCCCATGCATTAGCGACGACCTCCGCGAGCGCGACGTCACGGCGCTTGTGCATCTGCGTGTTGAGATGTTCCAGAGTTCTGCCGACAACGGTGTTCGTGAAGGCCCGGTCTCGTAGCCCGGTTGGAGAGACATGACCGAGAACGTATCGCGAGCCGCGGCCGGGGCGCTGGCGTTCTTTGGGGCATCGACCAAATGGGTGACTTTCCGGATCGGGGTGTCAGGGTGCGAAAGCGATCTTCTACGCCACGCCGTGCCTGCCGGTGGCGAGGGCTGCGAGGTACCTGGCCCAGTCCATCTCGCGCATCGCATGCTGTGACTTGGGCGAGAGGGCAAACCTTCGGAGCTCGGGGCCGGAGAGCACGCTGTCGAGATCGACCCAGCCCTGGGCGAAGTGTGCGGTGTAGTGGGTGACGTCGACGGTCTCGGTGATGGGCCTGTCGAAGTCGCTCAGGCACTTCTGACAGCGCCAGTCGGGTGACTTGGTCTTACGATAGACGATGTTGGGCCGCTGGCAGACGGCGCAGAGGCGGCGTTCGACGGTGCCGTCGGCGTTTTCGATCTTCTCGATGACTGAGTGGCCGATGAGCAACCGTTTGTCCCAGATGACGACGCGGTCGCCGACGCTGATCTCGGCGTGATTGGGGACGCGGCTGTTCCAGGAGTAGAAGCGGGAGATTTCATCGGCGTAGCCGTGGTTGCCGCCGTACATGCGGTCGTGGGGAGCGGCTGCCATGAGCAGCCAGGCGCGGGGCTCGGTCACGGAGCTGGAGCTTACGTTCCCGTCATCGAGCTCGTGTGCGAATCGGTTGAACCAGGATTCAGAACCCAAGCGCGACGACCCACAGGTTCGTACCCACAACGAGGATCACGCGATGCGCAAGACTGGGCGGGTGCTGGATGACTTCGTGATCGCCCGCAACCCCGAGGACGAGTCGACGCTGCCGTACCTCCTTCGCATCCCACTGGGCGAGGGGATCATCCTCAAAGCGAAGGAGATGTGGCCGCGTACGTCGAAGGTCTACTGCCACCGGGTCGAGGAGTGGCCGGAGGAGGCAGAGGTTGTCGAGCGCACCAAGGTGCGCAGCTGCAGCAGGCGCGGGGCGGCGATCGATCTGGTTCTCGAGCGGGGTCGTGAGAACCGGTCGCAGTTCGTCGTCACCAACGCACGCGGGCGGCAGATGATCTTCTGGCAGACGGCGCGCACGACCCGCCAGGCGAAGCCGGCGGTGAGCGTGCCGGGGGCGAGGGCGAGCGGCGTACCCGATCTCGAGATCGTCATCGACTCCCACGAGCGTTACCCGTTCACCTTCGCCGACCGGCAGGCGACCACGCGGCGCCAGGGGCTGCCGGCGGGGGATTACGGGGTCATCGAGGACGGCAACCTGCTGGCGAGCGTGGAGCGGAAGTCGCTGGCCGACCTCGTCTCATCGCTGACCTCTGGCAAGCTCAAGTATCAGCTCGCCGATCTGGCCGCGCTGCCACGCGCGGCTGTGGTGGTCGAGGAGCGCTACTCGCAGGTCTTCAAGCTCGAGCGCGTCCGGCCCGCGGTCGTCGCGGACGGGATCGCGGAGTGCCAGGTGCGGTGGCCGGCCGTCCCGATCGTCTTCTGCGACACCCGCAAGCTCGCCCAGGAGTGGACCTACCGCTTCCTCGCCGCCGCGAGCGTCGCGCTCGCCGAAGAGACCGTGGGAGAAGAAGCCGTACGCAGCCTGGCGGCCGCGCCGGCGCTGCCGCCCGCGCAGCCGGCCCCTGCCGAGGTTCGGGCTTGGGCCGTGGCTCGGGGGATCGAGGTCTCCGCCAAGGGGCGCGTGCCGGCGAAGATCGTGGACGCCTTCCGTGCTGCCCATGGCCACCGTTGATTCTTGAGGAATCGCCGAAGCGCAGATCCTCACAAGTGTCAGCGTTCGTGCAGCATGTGGGTGCTCGGCTCAAATGTACAGTAAAGACTGGCTGAGATGTACAGTAGATGTTAGCTCAAATGTATAGTAGTAACGACCTCGGAGGGCGCCGATGACGTATCGCCGAAGGGTGCTGGACGCCCTGCTTGACGAAGTGTTTCCCTACCTTCCAGCGGTGGCGCTGGAGGGCGCGAAGGGGGTGGGTAAGACCGCGACCGCGACTCAGCGTGCCGCGACGGTCATTTCCCTTGCGGTTCGCGGGCAGCGCGAGGTGCTTGCTGCGGACATGGACAGGATCGCGGTAGCGGAACCGCCGGTGCTCATCGACGAGTGGCAGCTCGAGCCCGACGTGTGGGACCGGGTGAAGATCGCCGTCGACGAGGATCGACAGGGCGGGCGGTTCATCCTGGCGGGGTCCGCTGGTCTACCTCCCGGGGCGCGCATCCATTCTGGCGCCGGTCGCATCGTCAGTTTTCACATGCGCCCGTTGGCGTTGAGCGAGCGTGCGGTGGCTGAGCCTGTCGTGTCGCTCGAGGCGCTTCTTCGCGGCGAAGCGGGCGATGTCGACGGTGTATCGCCGCTGACTCTTTCTGACTACGTCGACGAGATTCTTCGCTCGGGCTTCCCCGGGTTTCGGGACACGCCGCCGCGCGCGCGGAACTTGGAGCTGGACAGCTATCTGCAGCGGATCGTCGATAGGGAGCTGCCGGATGCCGGAGTGACGATCCGGCGGCCGAACACGATGACGGCGTGGCTCCGGGCGTACGCCGCGGCAACCTCCACCGACGCTGCGTACTCCGTCATTCTGGACGCGGCGACGGCCGGGGAAAGCGACAAGCCGTCGCGGGTGACGGTAGGTGCCTACCGCGATCACCTTCAACGGATCTTCGTCCTGGATCCGATCCCGGCATGGATTCCGACGTTCAATCCCATCAAGAAGCTCACCAAGACCCCCAAACATCATCTGGTCGATCCGGCGCTCGCGGCGCGGTTGGTGGGGGTCGGGCGTGAGGGGTTGCTGCAGGGCGACGGCGATCGAGTCTCGCGCGGCACGGGTACGTGGCTCGGTGCGCTGTTCGAGTCGCTCGCTGCCCAAAGTGTCCGCGTCTACGCGCAGGCCGCTGGGGCGACGACAAATCACCTGCGTCTGGCGAACAACGAGCGCGAGATCGACCTCATCGTCGAAGGCGAGGATCGGCGGGTTGTCGCGATGGAGGTCAAGCTCGCTCCGACCGTCTCCGACCACGACGTACGTCATCTGCACTGGCTTCGGCGAGAGCTCGGTGAGCGGGTCGCTGATCTTGTGGTGCTGACCACCGGAAATCAGGCGTACCGGCGGCGTGACGGCGTCGCAGTGGTGCCGCTCGCGCTGCTGGGTCCGTGAATGGGTAATCCGTGATTACGCTGACCCCATGACCAGGGGGCCGCGCCGGGCGACGGTGAAGGACGTCGCGGCGCTCGCGGGGGTGTCGCCGAAGACGGTGTCGAACGTGATGACCGGGACGGTGTTCGTACGTCCCGACACCCGCGAGAAGGTGCTGGCGGCGGTGGAGGAGCTGCGGTTCGTACCGAACCTGAGCGCCCGGAGCCTGCGTAACGGGCGGACCGGGGTGATCGCGCTGGCGCTGCCGGATCTGGCGACGGCGTTCTCGGCGGACATGGTGCACCGGGTGGTGCAGGTGGCGCACGAGCGGGGGATGGCGGTGCTGATCGAGGAGACGGCGGCGGAGCCGCAGCGGGAGTATGACCTCGTCTCCCGGGCCCGCGAGCACCAGATCGACGGGCTGATCCTCAACCCGATCCGGCTCAAGGACAGCATCGTCGTCCACGACGACCAGCTGCCGCCGGTGGTGCTGATCGGGGAGGTCGAGCAGCACAAGGTCGACCGGGTGCTGATCGACAGCCGGCAGGCGGGGTACGACGTAGCGGCTCATCTCCTGCGCCGGGGAGCGCACAGGATCGCCGTGCTAGGTGGGAAGACGGGGGCGGTCGACGCCGTGGCCACCAGCGTGCAGCGGCTCGAGGGCTACCACCGGGCGCTCCGCGAGCACGCGATCCAACCTGACCCGGCGCTCGAGGTGGACGTCGCGGAGTGGTCGATGGTGGGTGGAGCCGCGGCGGCGGAGGAACTGCTGGCCCGCGGTGTCGAGTTCGACGCGGTCATGGCGTTCACCGACTCGATCGCGTTCGGCGCGGTGCACGTGCTCCAGGAGCATGGGCTCGAGGTGCCGGGCGACGTCCTGGTGAGCGGGTTCGACGATGTCGAGCACGCGCGCTTCATGAACCCGACGCTGACCACGGTCGCCCTGGACCGGCGCGCGTACGCCGAAGCGGCCGTCGATCTGCTGCTGACGCGGATCGGGGACCGCACCTCTCCGTCGCGCGCGGTGGCGATCCCGCACGAGCTGGTCGTGCGGGCGAGCACTACGCGGTAGCTAATGGGCGGTCCGGCGGCCGCGTGCGATCCACGCGCCGACGAGGATGCCCAGCAGGTAGCCGATACCCGCGCCGATGAGGAGCGTCGTGCTCATCGCCGGAGTTGCTTTCGGGACTTCATGCTTCCCATTGGCGCTCGTGATCGAGACCTGGCCGGTCGGCGTCAGGAGGGATCCACCGAATAGGGGAGGAAGAGACCCTTGCCGACCTCATTACAACGATGTAATAGTGCGCATGCAACGCTAGGAGATCTATGACCCGCGCACGTATCACCATCGACCGTGACTTCACCATCGCCGACGTCCCCCGACGGCTCTTCGGATCGTTCGTCGAGCACATGGGCAGATGCGTCTACACCGGCATCTACGAACCCGGCCACCCGACAGCCGACGGCCGTGGCTACCGCAAGGATGTGCTCGAGCTCGTCCGGGAAATGGGCCCGACGGTCGTACGCTATCCCGGCGGCAACTTCGTCTCCGGCTATCGCTGGGAGGACGGGATCGGCCCGGTGGGGGACCGGCCCCGCCGCATCGACGGCGCCTGGCACACGATCGAGACCAACGAGTTCGGGCTCCACGAGTTCATGGGCTGGGCCCGTGAGGCCGACGTCGAGGTGATGGAGGCGATCAACCTCGGTACGCGTGGGGTCGAGGAGGCGCGAGCACTGGTCGAGTATGCGAACCATCCCGGTGGGACGTACTGGTCGGATCTTCGCCGGAAGAACGGGGCCGAGGACCCCTTCGACATCAAGCTGTGGTGCCTGGGCAACGAGCTCGACGGGCCGTGGCAGATCGGCCACAAGACCGCGCACGAGTACGGCCGGCTGGCCCAGGAGACGGCCAAGGCGATGAAGCTCGTCGACGACTCGATCGAGCTGGTCGCGGTCGGCTCCTCGAACCGCTACATGGAGACCTTCGGGTCCTGGGAGCACACCGTGCTGACCCACGCGTACGACGAGATCGACTACATCTCGATGCACGAGTACTACCAGGAGCGCTCCGGCGACGCCGCCTCCTTCCTCGCCGAGGCCGTCGGGATGGACGCGTTCATCGACGGCGTCGTGGCGACCATCGACGCCGTCAAGGCGGCCGGCAAGCACGCCAAGCAGGTCGACATCTCCTTCGACGAGTGGAACGTCTGGTACATGGAGGGCCTCGACTCCGAGGACCAGCCGGATCAGGTGAAGAAGGAGTGGCGTGAGCACCCGCGGCTGATCGAGGACGAGTACTCGGTCACCGACGCCGTGGTCGTCGGCTCCCTGCTCAACAGCCTGCTGCGCCACGGCGACCGCGTACGGATCGCCAACCAGGCGCAGCTGGTCAACGTGATCGCGCCGATCCGCTCGGAGGAGGGCGGGCCCGCCTGGCGGCAGACCATCTTCTGGCCGTTCGCCCGGATGGCTTCGTTGGCTCGCGGGCAGATCCTCCGGCTGGCGGTCTCCGCCGACCAGATCGCCACCGAGAAGTTCGGTGACGTCGACGTCATCGACGCCGCCGCGACCTGGTCCGAGGCCGACGGTCGGGTCGCGCTCTTCGTCGCCAACCGGGGTCTCGACGAGGCCTCGGAGGTCACCGTCGAACTGCGTGGCCTCGGGGTGACAGCCGTGCGGAGCGCCGAGGTGCTCACCATCCCCGAGGGCGGCGACCGGCACACCTCGAACATCGAGTCGGCTCCCGACGCTGTCGGGCTCGTCCCGCTTCGCGACGTCGGTGTCCAGGACGGCACCGTACGGCTCACCTTGCCCCCGTTGTCCTGGGCCGTCGTCGAGCTCGAGGTCGCCACGGCCTGACGTCTCGTACGCTGAGGCGTTGGTTCACGACTGGGTCGTCGCCTTCCAGGCGTGATTGGCGTCTGGCTGGCGCCGCGCTCCAGAGCGAGTCCGGTCCATCTGCGCCGCTGGAGCAGGTCGAAACGTACAGTGGAAAGAGGTCGAGATGTACAGCGGTGCGTGCCTCAACGAACTCGTGCAACGAGTGTTGGGGCAGGTGGAGGACCGGTTTGTCCTGGGGATCGTCGGCCCGCCGGGAGCCGGGAAGTCGACGCTGGCGGAGGGGCTGCGGGACGTACTCAACGAGGCTGGACTGGTTTCGGTGGTCGCGCCGATGGACGGGTTTCATCGGAGCAACGCGGAGTTGGACGCGATGGGCGCGCGGGGGAGGAAGGGGGAGCCGGACACCTTCGACGCCGAGGCGTATGTGGCCGCGCTGCGACAGGTGCGGGACAGGCAGGGGAGAGTCGAGTGGCCGACGTTCAGCCGGGTCACGGACGAGCCCGTGCCCGGCGGCGTCGTGATCGAGGACGAGCCGATCGTGATCACCGAGGGCAACTACCTGCTGCTGGACGAGGGACCGTGGCGGAACGTACGCGGGCTGCTGGACGAGGCGTGGTTCGTCGACGTCCCCGACGACATCCTCGTGCCCAGGTTGCTCGAGCGGTTCCTGGCCGGCGGGAGGTCGCGCGAGGAGGCGGAGGCGAAGATCGCCGACAGCGATCTGCGCAACGCCGCGCTGGTGCGGGCGACGCGGGATCGGGCAGATCTCGTGCTGTGAGCCGTCAGCCCTCGGAGGTGGCGCAGTCGACGAGGAGGGCCATCAGCTCGGTGGCGTCGTCGGTGGTGAAGAGCGTGTCGAGGGCGTGGTCGAGCTCGAGGCGACGAGCGTAGGGGACCGTGACTGCGTCGAAGCCGTTCGAGATCAGGATGCCGTTCATCATCAGAAGGGCGGTGCGCTTGTTGCCGCCGGCGTAGAACCGGGTCCGGGCGGCGGAGCAGAAGTAGATCAGTGCCTGGAGCCACGGGTCGTCGGTCTCGGCAAGGTGGTGCCGCAGCATCGCGAATCGGGTTCGGAGAAGCTCGCTGCCATTCCGACGCAGGGTGCCCTCGCCGCGGAACCTTCCGGCGTCGGGCTTCTCGTGGCGGGCGACGAGGCGGTTGAGCCGGTCGGACGTCGATTTGTCGACTCCGAAGGTGCCGTAGCCGACCAGGTCGCGGAGAGCACCGTACGCCTCGCGGAGCGCCAGCACCTGCAGCTCCTCCGCGCTCCGGTGGCCACCGACGGAGACCCCGTCGAGGAGGGAGCGCACCTCGGCCAGGGTGAAGCTGCTGCCCTCGAGCCTCGCGGCGTTCCAGATCAGCTCGGGCAGGCTCGCGCGGAACCGACGCCAGGCCTGGTCGGTGTCGCTCTGAGGGATCCGGGCGGTCTCGACCTCGGTCCACCAGATGCCGGTCTCGCGCAGCTGGGCCTCGCGGTCAGGGACCTCCCGGTAGGTGTCGCTCGAGGCCGACTTGCGGGCGGCGTACGTCTCGGGGTCCGGGGCCCAGCGGGGCCGCTTGGTCACCATGTCCGGATCTCCTCGCGGGCGCGGGCCGCGGCGTCGCCGCCGACCGAGATGGCGTCGATGGCGATCTGGATCGGAGCCGCGTAGGTGACGCGGTCACGTTCGAACGCACCGAGGAACAGGTCGGGTTCGGCGGCGGCGATGACCACGGTGGCTCGGTGCGGGGCCGACGCCGGCCGAAGGCTTCCGCCTGCGAGAAGGGGACGGACCGCGCTCGGGTCCTCGCACCACAGCACCGAGATCCGGGGGACGGCCTCGTCGAAGGACGGGAGCTCCAGGCCGGCCGCACCGGAGAGGGCCCATCGCTGGCCCGAGGAGTCGGCGGCCGAGGCGAGCCGGCCGATGGTCGCCTCCCCGCTGAGTCGGACGGCACCCGGACGGTGGAGAACGCCGGAGGCACCCGCCGCCTCCTCGACGAGCTGGACCGGGTCGCCGTCGGTCCAGCCGTCGAGCCGGTCGGCCCACAGGTCGATGTCGGCAGCCACCTCGGCCGGATAGTGCTCGTCGAGGATCGCTCGCGCCGCCGCGGCGGCCGCTGGGGCGGCCAGCGGCGCGGCGCTCATCGTCAGCTCGAGGCCGGCTGCGGCGGTGATGTTCTGGAGCGTCGCGACCGACGGGCTCACCTGCCCGTTGAGGATCCGATGGACCGTGGACGCGGACACGCCGGCGCGCGAAGCCACCTGGCGCGCGTTGAGCCCGGAGTGCTCGATGCACTCGGCGATCAGCTGACCGACGTCCTGTTCCATATATGCAACCCTAGGATGATCTGTTGCATTTATGGAACAGGCGCGGCGGCGTACCTTTCTTCTAGGGTGTCCGCCATGACACGACCGATCACGCTGCTTGTCGAGGGAGACTCGGACAAGGCTCTGGTGGAGGCGCTGGCGCCGCGCTACGGGGTGCACCTGGAAGAGCTCGGGATCGAGCTCGTCTCGATGGGCGGCGCGGGGAACGCCGGGCGGTTCATCCGGGAGACGACGGCGGCTGGGCACCGGGTCGGCGGACTCTACGACGAGGCGGAGGAGCACTTCGTCACCAACGCCCTGGGGCGGCAGATCGGGGAAGACCTCTCCGGGCAGGGCTTCTTCGCGTGCCGACGCGACCTCGAGGACGAGATGATCCGGGCGATCGGCGCAGCGCGGATCGTCGAGATCCTCGAGGCCAACGGTGAGGGCGGCAAGTTCCGTACGCTGCAGAACCAGCCCGAGCACCGCGGCGCGGAGGTCGCCGACCAGCTGCACCGCTTCTTCGGCACCGCGTCGGGACGCAAGATCCGTTACGGCACGATCCTCGGCGAGGCCGTCGAGCTCGAGTCGATCCCGGACCCGCTGGTCGGCCTGCTGACCTGGTGCTGGGGCTGACGCTCGGCCGCTAGGGCTCCATGTCGTCGTGGACGACGACCCGGGAGAGCTCGATGGTGCCGTCGGGGCACTTCCAGAAGTGCAGGCGGCGAGCGCTGGGGGTGTGGACCTGCATCGAGACGCGGTAACAGATCGCGCCATCGTCGCGGGACTGCGGCGCGGAGTTGCCCCCGACAGAGGTACGCAGCTGGTGCAGCTCGCGGCCCGTCGACTGCTCCGCGAGGCCGGTGAGCACCTCCATGACCACGTCGGCGATCTTGTCGACGGCGATGCCTTCGAGCGTGTCGACGCTGTCGAGGAACCTCTCGCCGATCGCGAAGCCGGGCAGCGGGCGGGTGGGCTGCTCGCCGACCGGGATCCGGCGGGCCCAGGCGGCCTCGACCAGATGACGGAAGCCGCGCTCACGGTCGGCGAAGACGGGCGGGGTGACCTCGGGCGGGGCGCTCCGCTGCTTGGCACGGCGCAGCTGGGAGCGCATCCGGGCCAGCTCCGCGTCTCGGGTCTCGACCTGACGTGCGGCGCGCGCCAGGTCCTTGGCGAACTGCACACGCTCGTTGCGTAGCCCGGAGACCTGGTCGCGGAGCTCGGTCAGCTCGGCCTCGAGGCGGGCCTTCTCGGCCTTGATCGCGGTGACCTGCAGCGACATCGACTGCACTGCGGCCTTCTTCGCCGGAGCGGGCTCCTGCGTCGGCGCCGGGTCGGTCGTGGGTGAGGGCCGGACAGCGCGGACCGGCTCTCCTCTGCGCCGCGGCATCATCGCGGGGCTCGGGGCCGCAGGCTTGGGAGGGGACGCCGGAGCGGTCTCAGGAACCGTCTCGACAGGCTCGGCCTCCGGGGCCGTCGCCGGGGGTGCGGGCTCGTTCTCGACGTGCTCGACGGGTGCAGGCGGCGGAGCGTCCGGGTCGAGCCAGGGCGGGCCGCCCGCGTACAAGGCCAGCGCCTCGCGGGCCGTGTCGTGCTCGCCGACGCCGCGCAGCGAGAGCCGCCACTTGGGTCCGGTCGCGACGACCCGGGCGAGCACGATCTCACCCGGGGTGAGGAGCGCTTGGAGGTCGTCGTCGGGGTCGCCGGTCACGTCGGAGCGGAAGACCTCGACGGTGACGTCGGGGTGCAGACGCAGGTCCGCGGAGCCGGCCTGGACCGAGCGGACCTCGGCGGGGACGACCTCCCCGGCGGCGTACGTCTTCAAGGCCTCTTCGGCGGTGGGACGGATCTCCCGGATGTCGAGCCAGCGCGACTTCTTCTCCAGGACGCCGTCGACGTGCATCCCGGGCGCGAGGACGCGCTCGATCGGCACTCCGGCCTGGGCGAGCTGGGGTGGGATCGAGGCGAGATCGCCGGAGCCGAGGTCGACCAGCGCGCGCTCGCTCATGATCGAGAGGATCGTGCCGGCGCGGCGCTCGCGGGTCGAGGCGGTGCGGGCACTGTCGAAGAGGCCGGCCGCCGCGGCCATGTCGAGAGCGTCGTCGATGAGCTGCCCGGTGAGCTTGCGGCCCTCGGACTTGCTCCACGCGAACCGCAGCGGCGCCTGCTTCAGGTCGATGTTCCAGCCGAGGCCGACCGGGTAGACCCGTCCGGCGCCGCCGTAGACCTGCGTGCCCGGCGTCATCTTGTTCGAGAAGGCCCAGGTGTGGCCGCCGGTCGTCACCAGGTAGAGGTCGGCCAGGTCGCCGATCTCGGCGGCGATCCTCTCCACGTCGGCGTAGGGGTCGTTGTGTCCGGACGCGACCGTCACCACCACGGTCGGCTTCGTGCGGGCGTCGCCGTTGAGCAACGCCGCGAGGGCCTCGGCCTCGGACGTGTTCGTCACGCGCTTGATCGCAGACATGCCCCTCCTTTCACCAAACCTACAGCGAATGGAAAGCAGATCTACGGCAACGACCCGGCCCCTCGGGGAAGAGAGACCGGGGCGTCGTCACCTGTGGATCAGGGCAGCGGCGTCAGGCTGAAGGTCGCCCGGACCGTCTGTCCCTTGCGCAGTTTGACGTCCTTGGTCTCGGGGACGTGCCCCTCGGCTGCGACGATCAGCTGCAGCGGGCTGACCGCCGAGTCGATCCAGTAGACATAGCTACCGTCCGCCTCGGTGACCAGCGTCTTGGTGTAACCCTTCCCGCCGTTGACCTGCACGATCGCGCCCCGGAGCGGATTGCCGCCGTCGGCGGTCACGGTGCCGACCAGCTTGCCCCAGCTCTTCGGCGCCGCGACGTCCATCGTGACCGCGAGCGGCGCGACGTCGTAGGGAGTGTCGGTGGAGGCACCGATCTCCGCGGCGTACGAACCGGGCTGGTCGACGTCGGCCGACACGGTCGCCTTGACCGAGGCGGACTCACCGGCGGCCAGCGTCAGCGACGTCCGGTCGAAGGTGATCCAGTCGGCGGCGGCGCCGCCTTCCGAGCCCGTCACGTTCATGACGATGTGCATGTCGGGGAACCCGACCTCGGAGGTGTCGACCGGCTCGGCGATGCCGCACGCCTCGGCGGCGAGGTAGGACGGAGCGGTCTGACCCGCACCGTTGGACCCCATGAAGAAGCGGCCGCCGGCGTGGGCGACCACCTCGACCACCAGCGTCGAGCCGGCAGGGGCAGAGCCCTCGACCGGCACCGAGACCAGCTGGCCGTCACCGGCCGGGACCGTCGCGTCGGCAGAGCCGATGAGGGTCATGTTGGCGTACGTCAGCGCGCCCTCCAGCGTGTAGAGGTTGACCGTCACGGGCTGGTTGCCCGAGTTGGTCTCGACCCCGAAGGAGATGCTGGAGACGTCCAGGCCGTTCAGTCCGAAGTCCGAGAGCGTGAACGTACGCAGGTACTGGTTGAGGTCGGTCGTGACCTGGTCCCAGCACGCGGCCGAGTTGACGGGCGCGATCTCCTGCGAGGCGCTGTGGGTGATCGAGACCTCGCCGGCCGGGATCGGGGCGGCCTGCGGGGTCATGGTCTTGCCGGCCTTCGCGTCCGACTGCTTCAGCGAGTTCGAGCCCTTGCCGAGGGTGCCCTTCGGCGTGGTCGACCTCATGACGGTCGCCTTGCCCTCCGGCGCCTTCAGCGCGCCGGTCGAGGCCGGCTCGAAGGAGCCGCCACCGGCAGTCAGATCGACCGTCGCGGGCGCGGTGCCCTCGTTGGTGACCGTGATGGTCTCGTCCTGCTCCTCGCCCATCCGCAGCGACTTCGACAGGTCGCCGTCGGAGCCGACGGTGATCTTCCCGGCCGCGAGCGCGGCGTCGAAGTTCACGTCAGCGTCCTCGGTCACCGTCACGCTGCCGGTCTCGGTGGCGTACTTCGCCTTGGTGACCTCGACCGACCAGTCGCCGGTGAGAACGGTCTTGGCGAAGGTGCCGTCCTCGCCGCTGGTGACGGTCTTCACGCCGCTGTCACCGGTCAGGGTGAGCGTGGCGCCGGCCAGCGGGTCGCCGGTGTTGCGGTCGGTCACGGTGCCGGTCACGACGCCCATCGGAGCGGTGTCGTAGCGCACCGACAGGCCCGAGGAGACCACAACGGTGTTGTAGGAGTACTGCGAGGCGACGGTGCCGTCGGCGTTCTCGATGCCGATGGTCGCCGAGCTGCCCTTGGCTCGGGCGTCGTCGGCCACGTCGTCGTAGCCGAGGATGACCTCGCCGTTGGCGAGCAGGGTGACGGAGACGTCGCTGGTCACGGCGTCCATGTTGCGCGGGTGGACGTCGCGCCACTCGACGACGAACCCGTCCACGTCTCCGACCGTCGTGGTGCCGGTGTAGACAGCCGCGCCGGCGTCGATCTCCAGGTCGTCCCAGAGCGCGTAGATCGCCGCGTTCGGCGCCGCGGGCCTCGGGAGGGCGGTGTTGGAGAAGGACGAGTTGGCGCCCAGGAAGTTCACGACGCCGTTGGTGGAGACCCAGGCCCGGTCGTAGCTCTCGCCGTAGAAGGAGAAGTCGAACGGCAGCGTCACTGCTACGGAGGCGTCGTCGCCGGTCAGGGCGAGCTGGGTGTCGCCGGCTGCGGCACCGTCGGACCCGACCGAGCAGAAGTAGCCGTAGTCGTCGAAGACGCGGGTCAGCGCGGCGTCGACCGTCTTGTCACCGTCGACGGTGACCTCCTTGCTGAACGGCGTCGTGCACGAGCCGCCCGCGATGGAGATCGTGTAGGTGCCCTCCGGGACAGAGGCGAACGTGTACGTCCCCTCCGCCGTCGTCCGGACCGGGTCGATCGGCGCGTCGATGCCGACCGTGATCCCCGCGAAGGGGTCACCGTTGTCGGCTGCGGTCACCGTGCCGGAGACCGCGTGGGTGGGCGCGGGCGCCAGCGAGATGGCGACCGTCTCGGTCTCGTCCAGGGCCACGTCCACGCTCTGCGGTGCGGAGCCGAGGAAGCCGAAGGCGGAGGCCGAGACGGCGTACGTCCCCACGGTGACCCGAGTGGTGAAGGAGCCGTTCGCGTCGGTGGTGAGGGTGCGGTCGCGCTCGCCGTCGACGAGCACCTCGGCGTCGGCAATGGGGGCGCCGGCGCCATCGGTCACGGTGCCGGTCACGGTGCCCATGTCACCGGTCGGTGCGGCCTCGACCAGGGCGAGCAGGTCGAGCTTGCCCTCGCCGAAGACGTTGTTGTTCGCCGCGGTGCCGCCGCAGGTGGTGTCGTCGGCATCGACGGCGTTCTCGTTGAGCAGCGTCTTGGTCGCCTCGATGTCGCCGATCAGTGACGGTGCGACACTCCAGAGGGCGGCGACGGCGCCGGCCACGTGGGGCGCGGCCATCGAGGTGCCGTTGTAGCTGGCGTACCCGCCGCCGGGGATGGAGGAGCGGACGTTCGCTCCCGGAGCGGCGATGTTGGGCTTGACCAGGGCGTCCTCGCCGGCACCGCGCGATGAGAAGCCCGCGATGGCTCCGGTCGAGGTGAGGGCGCCGACCGAGTAGCTGGCCGTGTTGGCGCCCGGGGACGAGGTCGTGTCGCAGCCGGGGCCGGAGTTGCCGGCGGACCAGGTGCCGAAGATTCCGGCGGCCTCCCAGGACGCGGTGGTGTCTGCGTACCAGTCGTCGATCGTGCCCGCGGCGGTGTAGCCCCACGAGTTGTTCACGACGTGCGGCCGCTTGCCCGGGTCAGGGGCGGAGCCGTCCGTACGAGTCGGGGCGGCGATCCACTGACCGGCCTCGAGCAGGTCGGCGTCCGAGCAGGTGTGGCAGCCGTTGGCCTCGATCCACTTGGCGTCGGGGGCGACACCGATCTGGTTGCCGGCGCCGTCGTCGCCCATCATGGTGCCCATCGTGTGGGTGCCGTGGCCGTCGGTGTCGCACGGGTTGCCGGAGGCGCCGCACGAGCCGGCGGTGTCGAAGGCGTTGTAGTCGTTGTCCAGGGTGCCGTCGGCGCGGAGGCCGCGGTAGCCGTGGGCCAGGGCCGGGTGCCCCACGTCCACGCCGCTGTCGATGCTGGAGACCACGATGCCCTCGCCGGTGGCTCCGAGCTCCCACGCTTCGGGGGCGTTGATGAAGTCGAGGCCCCACTCGACGCTCGCCGGGCTGGACTCGTCGGCCGCCTTCACCCGCTTGACCGGCTCGATCAGGTCGTAGTTGTGGGTCGCGCCGATCTGCTCGACGGCGGTGCTGGTGGCGAGGTCGAGCGCGAGGTCCTCGGTGCCGTCCTCGACCAGGACGCGGTTGGAGAGCCAGTAGCTCTCGTAGTCGGCGCCCGATGCCTCGAGCTGGTCGATGACGCCGGCCTGGGATGCCTTCGCCGTCGACCTGAGCTGGTCGTAGACGAACTGGCCGCGGTCGTCCCAGTCCTTGATGTCCTTGGCAGAGGCCAGGTCGGCCTTCGCCTCCATCTTGACCCAGAAGTCGACCTTTTCCTTCGAGTCGAACTTCTTGGTGATCGCTGAGGTGAGCTTGTCCTGCGCATCCGCTGCCTTGACTGTGGTGGCGGCGGTCTGCGTGAAGGCGCCTGCTGGGGTGGCCAGCATGGCGACTGTGGCGAATCCTGCTGCTACTGCGATGACCGTGCGGTCGATGCGTAACTTTCTCAAGGCTGTTCTCCTTGCAGGTGTCCGCCGCGCCCCCGAGCGCCCGAGCGGACGGATGGACAATGCAAAGGAAGACGATCCGCCTGAAATGTTTCAGCGTCTTTGCTTTCGCGGCAAAACCTCGGCGGCATCACGCCAATGTCGTAAATACGACAAGGCTGATAGCAAAGAGTGATGGGGGTATATGACACCGTCGGGTCATTGCCCCCGGGGGTAGCGGTGTGTTTGCCCGAACTGCGGCCTGCCGGGAACTGTCGGCGGTCCGGTGTACGATCGCCGCGCCTGCGAGAGCTTCGTTTCGAACAACCCTTTGCCAGCCATATGCCCCACTCATCCATGCCGGCCGTCGCCGAGATCCTGCGCCTGCGGGCTCCGTTGAGCCTGCAGGTCCTGCGCGCCGCGTTGAAGGGCAAGCGGGTGCTGCTGACCGAGGAGGAGCTGCTCACCATCCTGGGCTCGGGCGGCTTCGTCGAGGGGCCTCCGGGGCAGTGGAGCCTGGCTCCCACCCCGTCCCCGGCTGCCGCCTCGGCCCCGGCTCCTGCGCCGGCTCGGTTCAACCTTGCTTCGCTGGCCTCGCGTGCGGGGGTGGGGAGCGACGTACTCCTGAAGGTGCTCGAGACGCTGGTGACCGACCATCCCGAGGTCAACTGGGGCGCGCTGCGGGACCGGCTGGAGTCGGGGGCCGATGTCGCGGTCTCCGAGCGCACGCTCGGGCTGCTGGAGGAGGGCGTACGCCGCTTCGAGGTCGCCCGGCTGCGCGCCGAGAAGCAGCGGGCCGAGGAGCGAGCCCGGGAGGCCGAGCGGCGCCGCGAGCTCCAGCAGATCGCCGAGAGCGAGGTCGCGATGCTGCGTGCCGAGCTCGACGACGAGAGGCGGCGGGCGCACGACGCGGCCCTCGAGCGCGACCGGCTGCGGCAGGAGGCCGAGAAGCTGGTGGCGTTGAAGGAGCAGGAGACCGCCGCCTGGGTGGCCACGGCCGCCGGTGGCTGGTTGCTCGACCTGGGCGCGCCCGAGACCTTCGGCGAGGAGAAGCTCCGCCAGGCGCTCGGCCAGCTCGAGTCGGCGCTGGTGGTGCTCAACGTCCCGGTCGCCGGCCGTGAGATCGAGGCCGTCGTGGTGCATCCCGGCGGGATCGCCGTGGTGGAGCAGTACGACATCCCGTCGACCGCCGGAGTGGTCTCGGTGCCGGCGGCGGGGGCCGCGGAGATCGACGGTCGCGCCCTGGAGGTCAGCGACCCGCGCGGGGAGGTGCTCGGCGCCGTACGTGTCCTGCAGAAGGCCGTGTCGCTCGACCTCGTCTACCTGCCCGTCGTCGCCTTCCAGGGGCCTGCCGACGCCGAGGGTGAGGATGTGCTCGTGTGCCTCACCGCCGAGGTCGACCTCGCCGTCGACGACCTGCTCCACTCCCAGACGTCGCGGGTCTCGGCCGACGACGCGATCGCGCTGCTGGCGAAGCTCGGCGTCCCCGACCTCCCGGAAGCCCCCTCAGGCTTCTGACCTCCGCCGAGACGTCAGGCAGGTCGGCCGAGACGTCACTGCGGTCGTTCGAGACGGCACGCAGATGCCCTCTCGGTCGACGGGAGTGACGTCTCGGCCTGCGGGGGCGACTTCTCGGCAGGCTTCAGAGCAGGCCGGCGGCGCGGGCCACCTCGGCGTAGGCGGCGGCCAGGGTCGGGACGGTCTCGTGGGCGTTGAGGCCCGACGGGTTCGGTACGACCCAGAGGTCGGACACGGCGAGCGGCTCCGGTTGGTGGCCCTGCTTGGCCTTGGGGCGGTTGAACGCGGTGCGGTAGGCGGTGATCCCGGCGATCGCGACGACATCAGGCTTTCTTCGTGCGACCAGGGAGAACAGCTCAGCGCCACCATCCTTGAGCTCGGCATTGGTGAGCTCGGAGGCCTTGGCGGTAGCGCGGCGGACGATGTTGGTGAAGCCGATGCCTCGCGCCCGGAAGTAGTCACGGTCCTCGGCCGTCATGCCCGTAGAGGCGTCGACGGGACGGGCGGTGATCCCGGCGCGGAAGATCGCCGGGTAGAACCGGTTGAGCGGGTGCGCGAAGTGGGTCTGCGTCGCCGCGGTCCACAGGCCGGGGTTGATGCCGACGAAGAGGAGGCGCAGGGGCTGGTCGTCTGCGGGGAGAAGATCGGGGACCGAGGCGCCGTAGTAGGTCTGGAGCTCGGCCTGGGTGAAGCGGGCCACGCCGTGATCATCCCATCCGCATCTTCCTTTCCGCGCAGGTGCCCAGATGCCGGGGCCGGGCCGTCGGGTGCAACAGCTTGGTGCCGTGGGGAGTATTTGAGATATGCACCCCAAGCGTCTCCTCCCACTCGCACTCGCGGCGACGGCGCTCCTGGCCGCGGCCTGCGGCACTCCCGAGGAAGCGACGGACCCAGGGTCGTCGCCCTCGGCCTCCGCGCCGGCGTCCTCTCCGCCGCCCAAGCCGAAGCCACAGCCGGAGCCGTCCCGGCCGCCGAGCTCGGAGAAACCCGTCCGCGGCATCGTCTCCGCCGGCGGCGCGGCCGAGGGCAGCCTGGAGACGACCGCGACGCCGCTTCCCGACAAGGCCGCGATCGAGGCGTACGCCGCCACCCTCGGGACCTCGCTCCAGACTCCGTTCACCACGAAGGCGACCACGCTGCTCGCGCACGTCCCGGCCGGCCAGCGGCTCTATGCCCAGACCGTCTACGACGGCTGTGAGTCCCCGGACCCGGCGACGATCACGGCCCGTACGACCGGGAGCGACGTGGTCCTCGACGTCGCCGCACCCAAGGGCACCAACATCCAGTGCCTGGTCGCCGAGCGGTCGGTCGCCTTGCTATCCACTCAAGAGGCGCCGGTCGGCTAACGTTCCTCGCGTGAGGGAGCCGTGGAACACGTTCGTCGAGGGCGACAACCTCGATGTGCTCCGGGCGCTCGCGAAGGCGGGGGAGAAGTTCGACCTGATCTACATCGACCCGCCCTACAACACCGGCAGCCTCTTCGCTTACCAGGACGACCGGCGCGGTGAGGACGGCCGCCGGGCCGGCCGCCACGAGGCCTGGGTTGCGATGATGAGGCCACGGCTGGAAGCGGCGAGCGCCGTCATGTCGGACCGCGCGGCCATCTACGTCTCCATCGACGACAACGAGGCCGCTCATCTCAAGGTCCTGATGGACGAGGTCTTCGACGAGCGCAACCGGCTCGCGCAGATCGTGGTCAACCTCAACCCCAAGGGCCGCCAGCTCGGCAACGGGTTCGCGACCTCCCACGAGTATCTGCTGGTCTACGCCAAGGACGCCCGATCCTGTGCGCTGGAGTCGAGCATCCCCGAGGCCGTCAACGAGCGGGACTTCCCGCTGGTCACCGACGACGGCCGCCACTACCGGCGGCTGCCGCTGCGCAACACCAACAAGAAGTTCAACCCGGCGACCGCCAAGACGCTCCACTTCCCGGTGTGGGGCGATCCCGAGTCCGGTCGCGTCGCCGTCGAGCCGTTCGCCGGTGCTCAGGAGATCTGGCCGGTCTTCGGTGACGGTCGCCCGGCCGTCTGGCGGTGGAGCGCCCCGCTGATCGCGGCCCGTCCCGACGACCTGATGTGCCGTCGCGTACGCGGGAAGCTGGGGGAGCGGGTCGACGTCTATCAGCGCGACTGGCTCTCCCGCGATGCCTCCGGCGACGCAAGGCGCAAGAAGCTCACCACGATCTGGCTGGCCGAGGAGATCGGCTCGACCGACTCCGCCGTCGCGGAGCTGAAGTCGCTGGTGGGGCCGTTGTTCGAGTCGCCGAAGCCGACCGGTCTGATCAGGCGGATCCTGGCCACGATGCCGCTCGACGCGAGGGTCCTCGACTTCTTCGCGGGCTCCGGGACCACCGGCCACGCGGTCGCGCTGGCCAACGCGGAGGACGGGGCGCGGCGTACGTGCTGGTCTGTCCAGATCGCCGAGGCGACCCGGCCCGGCTCGAACGCGGCCAAGGCGGAGATGGCCTACGTCTCCGACATCACCCGCGCGCGACTGCGAGCAGTGGTCGCGGCGCATGGGAACGGCGGCGCGCAGGGGTTGGTCGAACGTGGCCTGGGTGAACTTCTCGAGACATCTGGTAACGCCGTTACACGGGGTGCGTAAAACGCGGCATCGTCAGGGGGCGACCGAACACCTCACCTCGGGAGCCCCCCATGAAACTCCGTGGCCTGTTCATCCTCGCCTGCGGCGCCCTCGTGCCGCTCACGACTCCGGCGGCAGCGCACGCCGAGTCCTACTCCCAGTCGCTCACGACCGCGATCGGCGACCTGCCCGTCGCCGCCGAGAACCGCACCGGCTACAGCCGTGACCTCTTCCAACACTGGATCGACGCCGACGGCGACGGCTGCAACACCCGATACGAGGTGCTGATCGAGGAGGCCGACGATGCCCCCACGGTCGGCTCCGGCTGCTCGCTGTCGGGCGGGCGCTGGTACTCCTACTACGACGGTCTCTCCTGGACCGCGACCAGTGACGTCGACATCGACCACATGGTCCCGCTCGCGGAGGCCTGGGACTCCGGCGCCCGCACCTGGACCTCGACCGACCGGCGCGCCTACGCCAACGACCTCGGCTACTACGGCTCGCTGGTCGGCGTCACCGACAACGAGAACCAGGAGAAGTCCGACGCCGACCCCGCCGGGTGGATGCCGGACCTCCAGAAGTGCCGCTACCTGAAGGAGTACGTCTCGGTGAAGATCAGGTGGGGTCTCTCCGTCGACAGCACGGAGAAGTCGGCCCTCACCGATCTCACCTCCGCCAACGGCTGCGGCGGTCAGGCCGTCTCGGTGGCCCTCGCCCGCTGATCCAGACCTGCCGAGACGTCACTCAGGTCGGCCGAGACGTCGCTACGGTCGGCCGAGACGTCGCTACGGTCGGCCGAGTGGGCACCGCCGTGCCCACTCGGCCGATGCGAGTGACGTCTCGCCCGGCGGGGTTGACGTCTCGGCCGACGCGAGTGACGTCTCGGCGGGTGCCTGGACCGATAGAATCCCGGCTATGGCGTTCACTGCTCCGCGGGTCACCCGTGAGCAGATGCGTTCCGACGTACGCCGCCGGCTGGCGCGGCTGAAGTCGAAGCGGTGGCACGTGGTGCAGGCTGCCGGGGCGGCCGGGGTGGCATGGTTCATCGCTGCCGGCCTGCTCGGCCACGTCCAACCGGTCTTCGCGCCGATCGCGGCCGTGGTCAGCCTCGGCACCTCCTACGGGCAGCGACTGAGGCGGGTGACCGAGGTGACCATCGGGGTCGCGCTCGGGGTCTTCCTGGGCGACGTCGTGGTCCAGGTCATCGGCGAGGGTGCCTGGCAGATGACCCTGGTGGTCGCGATGGCGATGGCGGTGGGCATCTTCATCTCCTCCGGCCAGGTCTTCCGCAACCAGGCCGCGGTGCAGTCGATCTTCGTGATGGGGCTGCTGCCGACGCCCGGTGCGGCGTTCACGCGCTGGACCGATGCGTTGATCGGTGGTGCGGTCGCGCTGGTGGCCGCCTCGATCGTGCCCGCCGCTCCGCTGCGGCGCCCAGGGGAGCAGGCGGCCGTCGTGGCCAAGAAGATCGCCTCGCTGCTGCGTGCCGCCGGCCAGGTGATGCTCGATGCGGACGCGGTCCACGGGCTCAAGGTCCTCGCCGACGCGCGCGCCACCGACCCGCTGATCCGCGAGCTGCAGGACGCCTCCGACGAAGGCATGTCGGTGCTGGCCGTCTCGCCGTTCCGGTTCCGACATCGCAGCCACGTGCACCGGATGGCCGAGCTCGTCGAACCGCTCGACCGCGCGCTGCGGAGCACCCGGGTGCTGGTGCGGCGGGCGGCGGTCTCGGCCTACCGCGGCGACGTGGTGCCCGAGAGCTACTACCAGCTGGCCTTCGGGCTCGCCGACGCCGTCGACGTCGTCGAGGCCGAGCTCGCTGCGGGCCGAACTCCGGACGGACTGAGCCATGAGGCCAGGTCGGTGCTGCTGACGATCGGCGAGCAGTCGGCCGAGGTGGAGCGTACGGAATCGCTCAACGCCGAGGTCATCCTCGTCCAGATCCGGTCGATCATCGTCGACCTGCTCGGGGTCACCGGGATGGGACAGTTCGAGGCGACCGATGCCCTGCCGCCGCTGCCGCCACGCTGAATGTTCACCGAGGTAACTCGGTGAACGTGTACTCACCTCGTGGAACTCCACGAAGGAGGTGACGGCTGACCGAGTTACCTCGGTCAGCAGCCGCGCTAGAGCGACCCGCGCAGGTCACGTACGACCGAGTCGACCACCGCGACCAGGTCGCCTTCGGTGGACGCGGCGATGGCGCGTTGTCGCTGGTAGGAGGCGCCTTTGTGGATGATGTCGTGCACCCCGGCGAGCTCCTTCTCGCAGCCGAGGCGCGCGGCCACCGGCTCCAGCCGCACCAGCAGGTCGGCGAGGTCCTCGGTGACCGGCCTCTCCTCGGAGGCGCCGTTGAGGATCACGATCGCGTCCAGGCCGTAGCGGGCGGCACGCCACTTGTTCTCCTGGACGTGCCACGGCGGCATCGTGGCCACGGGCTCCCCGGACGCGACCCGGGCATCCAGGTCGACACAGAGGCAGTGCGCCAGCGCGGCGATCGCGGCCAGCTCCTGGATGGTGGCGACCCCGTCGCAGATCCGGTTCTCGATGGTGCCGAGCCGGGGCGAGGGCCGGATGTCCCAGCGGATCTCGCTGATGTCGTCGATCACGCCGGTGATCGTCTGGTCCGAGACGTACGCCTCGAACTCCTCCCACGCCGCGAACTGGAACGGCAGCCCGGCCGTCGGCAGCTGCTGGAACATCAGGGCCCGGTTGGAGGCGTAGCCGGTGTCCACGCCCGCCCAGATCGGCGACGACGCCGACACAGCCTGGAAGTGGGGGTAGTAGGTCAGCAGGCCGTTGAGCACCGGCAACACCCGCTCGCGCGAGGGCATCCCGACGTGCACGTGCACGCCCCAGATCAGCATCTGCCGCCCCCACCACTGGGTGCGGTCGATCAGCTCCTGGTAACGATGCCCGGCGGAGAGCTCCTGCGTGGTCCACGACGCGAACGGGTGGGTCCCGGCGCCGAAGAGGTCCACACCGAGGTCGTCGCCGGCGCTCACCACCCCGGCGGTCGTCTTCCGGATCTGGTCGATCACCTCCTCGACGCTCTCGCAGACCCCGGTGACGATCTCCACGGTGTTGCGCAGCAGCTCCTTGTGGATCCGCTCGGGGTTGGGAACCCGTGCCTTGGCCCGTGCGAAGAGGTGGTCGGCGACGTTGACCAGGTCCCTGGTCTCGCGGTCGACGAGCGCGAGCTCCCACTCGACGCCGAGCGTCGGCCGGGGGGAGGGATGGAAGTCGATCCGCATGTAATGAGCGTTCCTTGAGCGGGCGCGTTTGTCGAGCACCCTGATGCCTGTCGTTCACCGGCCCGGTGGCACTCTGTGACGGTGGATGCGCGCGAGGTGAGCCTGACTCTGGACTTCTGCCTCCGCGTCGGTGAGCTGCTGATCTCGACCGGCGCCGGGGCCGCTGACGTGACCGCGACGATGAGGTCGCTCGCCCAGCATCTGGGCCTTCGCGAGGCCGAGGTCGACGTCACCTACACCAGCCTCTCGATGAGCTACCAGGGCGATCCAGAGGCGATCCCGGTGCACACCACCCGCCAGGTCAAGCACCGCACCATCGACTACGACCACCTGACCGCCGTCGACCACCTGGTCCGCCAGGTCGTACGCGACGAGGTGGACCTCCAGGGCGCCCGGATCGCGCTCGGTCGGATCATCTCCGGCGGCCACCGCCGGCCGCGCTGGGCCGTGACGCTCGGCATGGCGACGATGGCCGCGGCATTCACCGTCTACGTCGGTGGTGAGGTCGGTGTCGTCGTCCTCGCCTTCATCTCAGGTGCCACGATCGACCAGCTGCAGCACTACCTCCACCGCCGCTGGCGGCTGCCGCTCTTCTACCTGCAGGTCGCCGGCGCCGGCGTGGCCACACTGCTGGCGGTCGTCGCCGCGGCGCTGCCGCTGGATCTGGACGTCTCCACCTCGATCACCGCCAACATCACCGTGATGCTGGCCGGGATCAGCTTCATGGGCGCCCTGCAGGACGCCCTCACAGGCTTCCATGTCACCGCCAGCGCCCGGATCCTGGAGGCGCTGGTCTCCACGGCGGGGATCATCGCCGGGGTCACCGGTGGACTCGTGTTCGCGGGCGCGATCGGCGTGCCGATCCACGGAGCGATGGCGAGCAGCGTCACCTCGCTGCAGTCGATCACCCTGGCGGCCGTGGGTGGAGCAGCCGGCGCCGCGGCCTTCGCGTACGCGGCGTACGCGCCCAAGCGGACGCTGGCGCCGATCGCGGTCATCGCCGCTGTCGCCGTGATCTTGTCGATGGTCGTCCCCGGCGACATCGGCCGGACGTGGCGGGTGACGGTGGCCGCCCTCTTCATCGGTCTGATCGCCTACTCGGTCGCCACCCGGCTGAAGGTGCCGCCGCTGGTCATCGTGGTCTCCTCGGTCGTGCCGTTCCTGCCCGGCTACTCGATCTACCGCGGGCTCACCATGCTCGCCCAGGAGACGCCGGCGACCACCTCGGTCGGCCTGGTCGCCCTCTTCACCGCCGCCTCGGTCGCGCTGGCGCTCGCCTCCGGCGTCTACCTGGGCGAGTTCATCGCCCAGCCCCTCAGTCGTCGGTCGTGGCGCATCGAGACGCGACTGTCCGGGCCGCGCCTGGTCGGTCCGCTGCGGAAGGACAGGACCGCCCCGGTGTCTGCTGTCGAAATCGACTCGTAGGACGCTGCGGCGGGGCGTCCCTTCGTCAAGGTATGCAGGGAACAGCACGGATCCCTGGCGGAGGTCCGCGCGGGATGTGCGCCTTCGGCTACATACCTTGACGAAGGCCCAGTGCCTCGAACCAGCGCTCCGGCGTCGCGTCGTACGGCGCCTGGTTCTCCTTGACCGCGAGATAGACGCGCTCGGCGGAGTCCTCGGTCATCGAGATGATCTCGGGTGGATAGCCGTACTCGATCTGGTGGTGCTCGAACTCGTCCTGGTCGTCGATGTAGACCGACCCGTCGAACTTCTTGACGACGTCGAGGTCCAGGTCGATGCAGGTCACCGTCGAGTCCTGCCACACGGGCGGGGTGCACATGTCGACGTAGATCTGCGCGTTGACCTTCTCGTTAGGCCGGTTGAACGCGGGGAAGTGGGCCGCGTCGTGGTGGGGGACCAAGCTGACCGAGTCCCAGTCGGCGACCCAGCCTCGCCCAGGGCGGGCGAACTCGGTGCCGGCCCGGTGGCCGATCCACTCGCCGTGCTCGTCCTCGCCGAGGTAGATCCCGTCGAATCCCCAGTGGGGCTTGTTGCCCCACTTCGTCATCTCGACTCGGATCCGGGTCCCTGCCTCGAAGCGCGCCATGGGATCAATCTGCCACGACTGGCGTGAGGCCCGCGAGGGTCTCGAACCACGGGTTCGCGCTGCCGTCGTACGGCGTGGTGTGGGCCTTCACCTCGGCCAGCACCCGGTTGGCGGTGGTCCGGGCCAGGTCGATGATCTCAAGCGGGTAGCCCAGCGAGACCTGGTGCTCGAGGAACTCGTCCTCGTCGTCGATGAAGATCGTGCCGTCGCGGCGCGCGATCACGTCGAGGTCCAGGTCCACGCAGCCCAGCACCGCGCCGGACCACTCCGGCGGCGTGGACATGTCGACGTAGAACGCCAGCGGATGACCTGCTGGGTTGATCGTGATCAGGTGGCCCGGGTCGCGCCGGGGTTTCAGGGTGAGCCATGGCAGCTCAGAGGTGAAGCTGTTGTCCGGCTTGGCAGCGAAGGTGCCCGCGTGGTGGCCGATCCACTCGCCGTGCTCGTCCTCGCCGAGGTAGAGGCCCGTGAAGGACCAGTGAGGCCGGCCACCCCATTTCGTGAACTCGACACGAACAGGGTGACCGGCCTCGAAGCGCATGGCGCTCAGTCTAGGAGGGCGGGCTCGCCTCAGACGCTCTTCTTGGGCATGACGTACTTCGCCCCCAGCGCGATGAGGTCCTGGTAGCGCGAGCCGGTGAACTTGCCGAAGTTGTGGATCACGTGGGCGTCGAGGCCGACCAGCACGCGAGCCTGCTTCTTCTCGATGCCCTTGATGATGATCTCGGCGGCGCGGGCAGGCTCCATCTTGGCGAGCTTCTCGTCGAAGAACTTCGCGGTCGCGGCCTGGTCGTCCTTGGCCGAGACGCGGGCGCTGCGGGCGACCGCGGTCTTGATGCCGCCGGGGTGGACGGAGGTGACGCCGACGTTGTGACCGTCGATGAGCATCTCCTCGCGCAGCGCCTCTGTGAAGCCACGCACCGCGTACTTGGCTGCGTTGTAGAAGGCCTGGTCGGGCATGGAGACCAGCCCGAACAGCGAGGAGATGTTCACGATGTGCGCGTCGCCGGACTCGATCAGGGCCGGCAGGAAGAACTTCGTGCCGTGCACGACGCCCCACCAGTCGATGCCCATGATCCAGTCGATGTCCTCCCAGTCGAGGTCGTTGACCCGACCGGACAGCGCGACGCCGGCGTTGTTGATCACCACGTTGACCGTGCCGAAGTGGGCGATGACGCCCTCGGCGTACGTCTTGAAGGCCTCTCGGTCGGCCACGTCGAGCTTGTCGGACTTGATCCCGCGGGCTCCGGCCTGCTTGGCGAGCTCGACGGTCTCGGCCAGGCCGGCCTCGTTGACGTCGGAGAGCGCCAGCCGGGCGCCGCGGCCGGCGAGGTCGACCGCGAGGGCGCGGCCGATCCCGGAACCGGCTCCGGTGAGTACGACTACCTTGTCGTCGAAGGACTTCATGCGGGGACACTCTCCTCATTGGTGGTCGAGACCGTCGAGCCTGTCGAGGCCGCGGTGACGACGTACTTGTCGACGTCGAACTTGCTGGTCAGGTGGCGGAACAGGAACGTGAAGGTAGGCCACAGGGTGGTGTTGCGGCCGTGCTCGTCGAGATACCACGACGCGCACCCGCCCTCGGACCAGACCGTGTTCGCCATCTTGCGCTGCAGATCGTCGTTCCAAGCCGAGGTGGCGTCCTCGGTGGGCTCGACCGCGGCGTAGGCGTTGGTGCGCATGGTGCGGATCGCGTCACGGACGTAGGCCACCTGCGACTCGATCATGTAGACCATCGAGGAGTGGCCCAGGCCGGTGTTGGGGCCGACGATGAAGAAGAGGTTGGGGAACTCGGGGACCGTGGTGCCCTTGTAGGCGCTCATTCCGGTCTCCGCGAACCGCTCCGCCATCGTGCGGCCCTTGCTGCCGGTGAGGGTGTGGGCGATCGGGAGGTCGGTGGTGTAGAAGCCGGTCGCCACGACGAGGACGTCGATCTCGCGGGTCGTGCCGTCCTTGGCGACGATCGCGTTCTCGCTCACCTGGGCGATGCCGTCGGTGATCAGGTCGACGTTGTCGGCGGCCAGCGCCGGGTAGTAGGCGTTGGAGATCAGCGTGCGCTTGCAGCCGAGCGTGTAGTCGGGGGTGACCTTGCGACGCAGCTCGGGGTCCTTGATGCCACGACGGATGTTGTTCTTTGCCATCAGCTGGTGGGCCAAGGTGAGCTTGGGCTGGACGGCGAGGCCGAGGACACGGACCTCGAGGCCCCAGTAGACCGCCGCCCGGGCGAGCCGCTGGACGCCGGGGACGTGGCGGAACGCGGCTTTCTCGAGCTTGGAGTAGCGGTGCTCGTTGCGGGGGAGGACCCACGGCGCGGTGCGCTGGTAGACGTCGAGGCGCGCGGCCTTCTTCTGAATCTCCGGGACGATCTGGATCGCGCTGGCGCCGGTGCCGATCACCGCGACCCGCTTGCCGGTGAGGTCGGTGTCGTGGTTCCACTGCGCGGAGTGGAAGATCTCGCCCTGGAAGCCTTCGATGCCCTCGATGTCGGGCAGCTTCGGCTCGCTGAGGGCGCCTGGGCCGGCAATCAGGGTGGTCGCTGCGTACGTCTTCTTGCCGGTCTTGCCCTCGGTCTCGACGAGCCAGCGCTGCTGGGTCTCGTCCCAGGTCGCGGCGGTCATCGCCGTGTCGAAGACGAAGCGGTCCAAGGTGCCCGAGCTCTCGGCGACCTTCTTGATGTACGCCTCGATCTCCGGCTGGGGCGAGAAGCTCATCGACCAGTCGGGGTTGAGCGCGAAGGAGTAGCTGTAGAGCTGGCTGGGCACGTCGCAGGCGGCACCGGGATAGGTGTTGTCGCGCCAGGTGCCCCCGACGCCGGAGCCCTTCTCGATGACGACGAAGTCGCGCTCGCCGTCCTCCTCGAGCTTGATCGCCGCGCACAGGCCTCCGAAGCCGGCACCGACGATCAGGTGGTCGACATGGGTGAGGTCAGCAGTGGTCATACCGAGAGTATTCTTGCCTATTGAACAGATGTCAATAGAATGGTCCGCATGAGCCAACGGACGAGACTGACGCCCGAGCAACGCCGTGAGCAGCTGCTCGACCTGGGTGTGCGCCTCTTCGCCAACCACTCCCTCGACGAGATCTCCATCGACGTGGTGGCGCGCGAGGCCGGCATCTCGCGCGGGCTCCTCTACCACTACTTCGGCGACAAGATGGCCTTCCGCGAGGCGGTCGTGCGGCGTGCCGCCGAGGCCCTCGTCGCTCAGACCGCGCCGCCCGAGACCGGGGAGCCGGTCGAGCGCCTGTTGGCGTCGATGACCGCGTATGTCGACTTCGTCGACGCCAACTACGAGGGGTACGTCTCCATGGTCCGCGGCGCCGCGAGCGACCCGGTCCTGCGCGCGATCTACGACGAGGCCTTCGGCGCGCTCGGCGCTCGGATCTTCGAGGCCGACGTCGACTTCGTCGTCGACACCCCCGCCGCCCGGCTGATCGTCAGGGGTTGGCAGGCGATGTCGGAGGAGCTGGTCCTGTCGTGGAAGGCGGATGCGGCCGGGTTGTCGCGCGAGGAGCTGCTGGGGGTGCTGGCGGGATCGTTGCCGGCGTTGCTGGAGATGCTGGGGTCGGGGTGACTGTGGGGCGTGTAACACGTCGTTCGTAGGACTATCCGGTCGTTATAAAAGGCGAGTAGTACTACGAACGACGTGTTACACGAGTGCGTGCGGCCGGAGGTGGAACCTTTCCGGGCGCACCGGACATAGAGGGTGCGTGAGAGGTAGTGAGTCCCAGAGCTTCGGGCTCGTGGTGACCGAAGACGACAGCGCTCTGGCGGAGCGTCTGCGCCGGGGCGACCACGAGGCGATGGCGGAGCTGTTCGGGCGCTATGCGGACCCGGTCTACAACTTCTGCTTCCGTCGCGTGGCTTCCTGGAACCTCGCCGAGGACGTGATGTCCCAGGCGTTCCTGGAGGTCTGGCGGGTGCGGGAGCGGACGGTGGCCTACGACGGCTCGCTGATGCCGTGGCTCTACACCGTCGCCGAGAACGTCTGCCGTAACGCCACCCGTGGTGCCCGCAGGCAGAACGCGCTGGCGGGCAGGCTGCAGCTGGTGCGCCTCGAGGACGCCGAGGACCATGCGGACGGAGTCGTACGCCGCCTCGACGAGGAGCGCCGGATGGCCGAGCTCCTCGCGGCGGTCGACCGGCTCAGCCGCAAGGACCGTCAGATCCTGATGCTCGTCGCCTGGGACGGCCTCTCGTATCTGCAAGTTGCCCAGGCCCTCGACATTCCTGTCGGGACCGTACGCAGCCGGCTCTCCCGCGCACGCAAGCGGGTCGCCGCGCTCATGGGTGAGGGGGAGAGTGATGACCGGAATTCCTGAACGCAGGCTGCGACCTCATGTGAAGGCGCGGCGAGAGGCGGAGCTGATGCAGGCGATCTCGCGGGAGAGTCGTACGAAGAGGTGGACGGTGCCCGTCGCGGCTGCCGCCGCGGTGGCGGTCACGGCGGCCGGGGGTGTCGTGGTCGCCCAGCAGACGACGATGCTGAGGGGCGACGAGCAGGCGGCGGGTCCGCTGGAGAAGTCGGGGGAGACGTCGGCGAAGCCGTCGCCGGTGCCCGACCGGGTGGTCACGCCGGTGAAGTCCCCTGGGGGCGACGTCATGGACCTGTGGCCAGCGGCCTTCAACGGCTCCGGCGCCTCGTGGTCTCGCGACCTCCCGGTGCTTCAGGAGTACCGAGACATCCTCGCCGAGCACCTCGATCCCACAGGGCAGCATCTCGACAAGACCGTCTCCAACATGCAGGGCGGCGAGGCCCGCAGCGGGCGCACCGTCGGTACCAAGCTGGGGTGGACTGTCGAAGGCGAGGACGGTCTGGGGATGGTTCAGCTGGCCGTCGGGTCCGGCTGGGATGGGGTCGGCTTCCTGTGCGAGGACCCCGGTTGGACCTGTGAGGACGTCGATCATCCAGGGGCGAAGTCGGCGAGAATCGCGACGCGTGACGACGTACGCACCTATGCCGTCGAGCGCTCCGACGGGACGGTCGTCGCGATCACGCTCGACTCGCTGTTCGGCAACAACTCGACGATCCCCGTCTCCGGAGTCGACCTCGGCGAGAAGGAGGTCATGGCGGCCGCAGCCGACCCCCGGCTGGCCGTCCCGGAGCTGGATGCTCCGCCTGCGGTCGACGCCAAGGAGCTGGGCAGGATCGCCCGGAAGACGCTGGTCCCGCCAGGAACCCCGGCGAAGTGGTTCGACGGTATGCCGACGCGCTTCGACCATGAGGCGTACGTCGCTCTGACCGAAGTCAAGAAGGACACTGACGGCTTCTCCGGCGGGGAGCCGGGCCTTGTCGAAGTACGGCTGGAGGAGACGCTCAACCCGATCCAGATGGACAAGGCGTGCCGCCGCGCCGATTACAAGAGCTGCATCATCCGCACCGTCGACGGCAACGAGGTCTTCATCGGACTCGGCAAGAAGCGCCGCTGGATGGGCAAGCCCGCCGACCCGGTGAACCTCGTCGTCTTCCAGGGCCCCGTCTACACCGTCAGCGTGTACGGCGACGGCGCGATCCCGGTCGACCGCGCCGTCGACTTCGTACTCGACCAGAGGTGGCAGCCGAAGGGCTGAGCGAGGGCTGAGGGCCGACTCCGCGGCTTTGGGGTGGCGGAGCGGTAAGGAGCTGTAACACGTCGTTCGTAGGACCATCCGGTCGTTATAAAAGGCGAGTAGACCTACGAACGACGTGTTACACGAACGCGCGCACACCCCTGAGGGTGTTCGCTATGCTCCGCGGGCCAGGCTCCGGGAGTGTCCGTGAGCCGGCTCTTCTCAAGGAGTCCCCATGTCATGGTTTTCCGCCGCTCGAGGCGCGCGTATGACGCGCCTCGTCGGTGCTGCAGCACTGGTCGCGGCTGTGCTCACCCCGGCTGCGAGCGGCGCCCCGAGCGCGTCGGCCGCGACCGTGCCTCCGTCGATCGCCTCGACCTCGTACCCGAAGTTCGTCGCGCCCGCCTCGATGCGCTGGCGCGGCACGCACTGGAGTGCCACCCCGCCCTTCCGGTGGAAACCGACGACCACCGCAGGCGTCGCGAAGTACCAGGTGCAGACCTGGCACGGCAAGCGGACTGGGTCGATGGTCGGCACCGATTCCATGGGCTCTGGTTACCGGTCGACCATCGCCAACTACGCAGCCTCGCGCACCTCGGTCGCGGGGCACATCTACTCCGGTGACCAGATCTGTCGCCGCGTACGCGCCGTCAACAGCGCCGGGACGACGGGCAGATGGTCGGGGTGGAAGTGCAGCCATGCTCCGCTCGGCACGGAGGAGTTCGTGCAGGGCGGCTTCGACGATCGTGTCTTCCACTACTACGTGCACAACAACGGGGCCTCGAACAATCCCCTCCGGTCGGCGAACTACCGCGCCAAGGGTGTCCGGGTGAAGGTGCGCACCGGCCCCAAGTACGGCAAGGCGAGGATCCTCGTCGGGTCGACGTTGCTCGGCACGGTCAACGGCTACGCGACCAAGTACGGCTACAAGACCGTGACGCTGCAGAAGTCCGCCAACCTGACCGGCGGGATCAAGGTCCGGGCTATCTCCGCTGGCACCCGCCCGTTCCGGTTCGTCGGGTTGTGGGCGCTGCGCTCGACCACGCCGCTGGGCTCGAGCAAGGTGGTTCCCTGGCAGCCGCGAAACTGGTCCGAGCTGGCCCCGAATCCGGTCGCGAGCTCTGACACCACGCCCCCGCGGATGACCGCGTTCTCGGTGTCGCCTGTCTTCCCGGCGACGCGGAACCGTTACGGCACCTACACCGTCAAGGCGTCGTGGCGAGGCAGCGACAACGTCAAGGTCGCCGGCTATGAGGTGGCCGCGAAGTGGGGCGGCCAGACCTCCTATGTCCAGGGCGGTACGTCCACGACGACCAGCACTTCGATGCCGGTGGGTGTCGACTGGTCGGGTTCAGCGAGCTGCCACCGGATCCGGGCGTACGACGCGGCCGGGAACTACTCGGCGTGGACGAGCTGGAAGTGCTCCCATGCGCCGATCACGCCGATGGACGGGAACTGGACCATCGGCGCCGGGTCTCCTGCGGGAGGCAAGATCTGGACCTCCGTGCGAGGGCTCGACGAGTACGGCAAGCCGGCACGTACCACCGAGCGCTACTCGGCCAAGAAGCTGCGGATCCAGTACCGCGTCGGACCTACCCGGGGGCGAGCCAAGGTCTACGTCGGGTCCACCTACTTCGGCACGATCAACGCGTACGCCAGCGCGGTCGGCAACCGATGGACCACGCTCACCGGGAGCCGTGAGGTGCACGAGCGGATCCGCTTCGTCCCGATCACGGCCAAGGACGTCTTCATCGGCAAGGTGTACGTCATCCCGGACGTCACCAAGCAGTTCGACCCGGCGCCGACCCGCGGTTAGCTTGGTTCGCTGATCCGCAGAAACGACGGGACGTTCTCGTCGGTCTGCCGCGTGGCAACCGACGAGAACGTCCCGTCGTATCTGTCGGGAGGGAGTCAGGCCGAGACGGCCGCCTCGAGCTGGTCGAGGGCCCAGTGGAGGTCCTCCTCGGTGATCACGAGGGGCGGCGCGAGGCGGATGGTGGAGCCGTGGGTGTCCTTGGCGAGTACGCCGCGGGCCAGGAGGCGCTCGCAGATCTCGCGACCGGAGCCGACGGCCGGGTCGATGTCGACGCCGGCCCACAGGCCGCGGGAGCGGAAGCCGACGATGCCGTTGCCGACCATCGCCATCAGCCGGTCGTGCAGGACCTTGCCCAGCGACTCGGCGCGGGCCTGGAACTCGCCGGTCTCGAGCAGCTCGACGACGGCGGTGCCGACGGCGCAGGCGAGCGGGTTGCCGCCGAAGGTGGAGCCGTGCTGGCCGGGGCCGATCACGCCGAGGACGTCCTTGTCCGCGACGACAGCCGAGACGGGGACGATGCCGCCGCCGAGCGCCTTGCCGAGGATGTACATGTCCGGCTTCACGCCGGCGTGGTCGCAGGCGAAGGTGTAGCCGGTGCGGCCGAGGCCGGCCTGGATCTCGTCGGCGGCGAAGAGCACGTTCTCACGGGTGCAGAGCTCGCGCAGGCCGATCAGGAAGTCGTCGCCGGGGATGACCACGCCGGACTCGCCCTGGATCGGCTCGACCAGGACGGCCACCGTGTTGGGGGTGATGGCGGCCTCGATCGCGGCGAGGTCGGCGTAGGGAACCATCACGAAGCCGGGGGCGAACGGGCCGAAGCCGTCGCGCGCGTCGGCGTCGTCGGAGAAGCCGACGATGGTGGTGGTGCGGCCGTGGAAGTTGCCGGCCATCACGATGATCTCGGCCTGGTCGGCGGGGACACCCTTGACGTCGTAGCCCCACTTGCGGGCGACCTTGATGGCGGTCTCGACGGCCTCGGCACCGGTGTTCATCGGCAGCACCATGTCCTTGCCGCACATCGCGGCCAGGCGCTCGGTGAACTCGGCGAACTGATCGTGCACGAAGGCGCGCGAGGTCAAGGTGACCTTGTCGAGCTGCTCACGGGCCGCGGACAGCAGAGCGGGGTGGCCGTGACCGAAGTTCAGCGCGCTGTAGCCGGCCAGCATGTCGACGCAACGGCGACCGTCGACGTCGGTCACCCAGGCGCCCTCGGCGTGGCTGATCACCACCTCGAGAGGGTGGTAGTTGTGTGCGGAGTGCGCCTCGGCGGCGGCGAAGGCGGCGGGGGTCAGGCTGGTCGCAACGGTGTCCTGAGCTTCGTTGAGCAGGGTCATCGCACTCCTCCATCTCATGGGGTGTTCTGGTGATCTGAGCCGAGATCATCTGATTGTCAGACAATCCTACGATCAGGGTACGCCAGATGTCCTATCGCTGTCGCCATGTCGTCAGCTGGCCGGTGGTGCTTGTCGCCGTGCCTGGATCCGGAGGCGGTCAGCATCCCCAGGGGCAGATGCCCGACTTCGGGCAAGGCGGCGGCGGCCCGGCAGCGTACGTCTTGATTTGTCTCTGGTGTACGGCGGCTCGTAACCTTGTTCGGTCGTGACTCCTGCCGCGTCCTGATCATTCGCACGGTCAGGGGCGCAGATCCGGATGACTGTCGCTGGGAACTCCCGAGGACAGGGCAAGCCGGGCCGTGTTCGTCAGAAGCCACGCAGCAACATCCCGCTCTGCACCCGCTGAGCGGGCACTACGAACTAAGAAGGCACACGTGCGTACTTACGCTCCCAAGCCGGGCGACATCGAGCGCGCCTGGCTCGTGATCGACGCGGCCGATGTCCGTCTCGGCCGCCTCGCCGTCCAGACCGCTGAGCTCCTCCGCGGCAAGCACAAGGCGATCTTCGCGCCCAACGCGGACACCGGCGACTTCGTCATCATCATCAACGCCGAGAAGGTCTCCCTCTCCGGCAACAAGGCCAAGACCAAGCTGGCCTACCGCCACTCGGGCTACCCGGGCGGTCTGACCGCGACCCCGATCGGCGAGATCCTCGAGAAGGACGCTCGCAAGGCGATCGAGACCGCTGTGTGGGGCATGCTGCCGAAGAACAAGCTCGGCCGTCAGATGCTCAAGAAGCTCAAGGTCTACTCCGGTCCGACGCACCCGCACGTCGCGCAGCAGGCCGTTCCGTTCGAGATCAAGCAGATCTCCCAGTGAGCCAGGACCAGGACATGACTGAGAACACCGCAGAGGTCGAGGAGACCTTCGAGACCGACGAGCAGGGCGTTGCTTTCACCTCCGAGAGCGCCCCCTCCGCCGACGCCCCCGAGCGCCCGGCGACCATCGCCCCGGCTGCCGCCACCGGCCGCCGCAAGGAGTCCGTGGCCCGCGTCCGGATCGTCCCGGGCACCGGTTCGTGGACCATCAACGGCCGCACCATCGAGGACTACTTCCCCAACAAGCTGCACCAGCAGATCGCGAACGAGCCGTTCGCCGCGCTGCAGCTCGAGGGTCGCTTCGACGTGATCGCCCGTATCGACGGCGGCGGCATCGCCGGCCAGGCCGGCGCGCTGCGTCTCGGCGTGGCCCGCTCGCTCAACATCGTTGACGAAGAGGCCAACCGCCCGACCCTGAAGAAGGCCGGTCTGCTGACCCGCGACGCTCGCGTCGTGGAGCGGAAGAAGGCCGGTCTCAAGAAGGCCCGCAAGGCTTCGCAGTTCAGCAAGCGCTGATCGCCTAGATTGTTGGGGTGCCTCGGCTTGCCGAGGCACCCCAAGTCTTTTCGGGCGGGGGCCGACGTACGAAAGAAGGTCACACGGACGTGGCACGCCTTTTCGGCACTGATGGAGTTCGCGGTCTCGCGAACGGCGAGATCCTCACCGCCTCGCTCGCCCAGAACCTGGCGACGTCTGCAGCGCTGGTCCTGACCGAGGAGCTGCGGGTCTCCGGCAGCGGGCGCAAGCCGCTGGCCGTCATCGGCAACGACTCGCGCGTCTCGGGGCAGTTCCTGCAGGCGACGGTCGCCGGCGGTCTGGCCTCGGCCGGCTGCGACGTGATCGAGGTGGGCGTGCTGCCGACGCCGGGGGTCGCGTACCTCACGGCGGCTCTCCAGGCCGACCTCGGCGTGGTCATCTCGGCCTCCCACAATCCGATGCCCGACAACGGCATCAAGTTCCTCCAGCGCGGCGGGCACAAGCTCGACGACGTGCTCGAGGACCGGATCGAGGCACACCTCGACGAGCCGTGGGACCGCCCGACCGGCGCATCGGTGGGCCGGATCTCCTTCCACGAGGACCCGGTGGAGGCGTACGCAGCCCACCTGGTCTCCACGCTCGAGCGACGTCTCGACGGGCTGACCGTCGTCGTCGACTGCGCCAACGGCGCCGCGGCCGCCGCGGGCCCGCTGACCCTGCGCCAGGCCGGTGCGAAGGTGATCGCGATCAACGACATCAACGACGGCCTCTCGATCAACGACGGTGTCGGCTCGACCCACCCGGAGATGCTGCAGAAGGCGGTCGTCGAGCACGGCGCCGACGTCGGCTTCGCCTGGGACGGCGACGCCGACCGCTGCCTGGCCGTCGACGGCGACGGCAACCTGGTCGACGGCGACCAGCTCATCGCGATCCTCGCTCTCGGCCTACACGACACCGGCCGGCTGCCGGGCGACACCGTGGTCGTCACCGTGATGAGCAACCTCGGCTTCGTCAAGGCGATGGACGCCGCGGGCGTCCAGGTGAAGCAGACCGCGGTGGGCGACCGCTACGTGCTCGAGGAGATGCGCCGCGGCGGCTACACCATCGGCGGCGAGCAGTCCGGCCACATCATCATGAGCGAGCACGCCACCACCGGCGACGGCATCCTCACCGCGCTGCACGTCCTGCAGCGGATGAGCCGCACCGGCCGCACCCTGGCCGACCTCGCCTCCGCAGTCACCCGCCTTCCGCAGGTCCTGCTCAACGTCAAGGGCGTCGACAAGACCCGCTGCAAGACCGACGACGGGCTCCTCGAGGCCATCGCCGCCGAGGAGAAGGCCCTCGCCGGCACCGGCCGCATCCTGCTGCGCCCGTCGGGCACCGAGAACCTCGTCCGCGTCATGGTCGAGGCTCCTACGCACCACGAGGCCGAGGCGTGTGCTGAGCGGCTCGCCGGCGTCGTACGCGCGCGGCTCGCCCTGTAGCTTCCCTCGCTGGTCGAGCCGCCGGAGCCGCTAGGCGGAGGCGTGTCGAGACCAACACGGTCTCGGACGAGCGCTGATGGGAACGGCTCGACCAGCGACGTGGCTAGATCTTCCGCAACCTCACATACCGCACCGAGTGGTCGCGGTCCTTGCGGAGGACGAGGGTGGCGCGGGAGCGGGTGGGGAGGACGTTCTGGCGGAGGTTGGGGCCATTGATCTCGTTCCAGATCTCGGTGGCGCGGGTGACGGCCTCGTCGTGCGAGAGAGCAGCGTACTTGGTGAAGTACGACGACGGGTCACGGAAGGCCGTCTCGCGCAGGCGCAGGAAGCGATCGACGTACCACTGCTTGATGTCGCGCGAGTCGGCGTCGACGAAGACGGAGAAGTCGAAGAAGTCGGAGAGGGCCAGCGAGATGGTGCCGTCGGCGCGCACCCGAGAGGGCTGCAGGACGTTGAGCCCCTCGAGGATGACGATGTCGGGCTTCTTGACGGTCACCGTCCGGTCGGTGACGTCGTAGGTCAGGTGTGAGTAGATCGGCGCGCGCACCTCGTCCTCGCCGGACTTGAGGTCGACGAGGAAACGGAGCAGGGCCTTGCGGTCGTAGGACTCCGGGAAACCCTTGCGCTCCATCAGACCGCGACGCTCGAGCTCGGCGTTGGGGTAGAGGAACCCGTCGGTGGTGACCAGGGCGACGTTGGGGTGCTCGGGCCAGTGGGCGAGCATCTGCTGGAGCACACGAGCCGTGGTCGACTTGCCGACCGCGACGGAGCCGGCGACGCCGATGACGAACGGCGTACGTTCCGGCATCGTCTTGCCGAGGAACAGCTCCTGCTGGTCGTGGAGCTTGTCAGAGGCGCTCACGTAGAGGCTCAGCAGCCGGCTCAGCGGCAGATAGACCTCCTCGACCTCCTTGAGGTCGATCTGGTCGCCCAGGCCCCGCAGCGACTCGATCTCTGCCTCGGTCAACGGACTCTCGGTCTCGGTCGCGAGCTCGGCCCACGCGCTACGGTCGAGCTCGACGTAGGGCGAGGAGCCGCGGTCATCGCCGTGTGGCCCGGGGTGTGACATGGCAACGATTGTTACGCACATGCGCCGCCGCTTCCTGCTGGGGTCCACGAGAGCCGTAGGATCATCGGCCATGTGCGGCATCGTTGGGTACGTCGGAGACCGGTCGGCGCAGGACGTCGTGATCGATGGCTTGCGGCGGTTGGAGTACCGCGGCTATGACTCGGCGGGGATCGCGCTGATCGCCGACGGGAAGCTGGCCACGAACAAGAAGGCCGGCAAGCTCGCCAACCTGGAGAAGGCGATCGCGGACACGCCGCTGCCGGCGTCGACGACCGGGATCGGCCACACCCGCTGGGCGACCCACGGCGGCCCGACCGACGACAATGCGCACCCGCACGTCGGCCGCACCGGACGTGTCGCCGTCGTGCACAACGGGATCATCGAGAACTTCGCCGAGCTGCGTGCCTCGCTGGAGGGCGACGGTCACGACTTCAGCTCGCAGACCGACACCGAGGTCGCCGCCCACCTGCTCGAGCGCGAAGTCGTCGGAGCCGACCTGACCGTCGCGATGCAGAAGGTCTGCTCGATCCTCGAAGGTGCGTTCACCTTCGTCGCCATCGACGCCGAGGACCCGTCCCGGGTCGTCGCCGCGCGGCGCAACAGCCCGCTCGTGGTCGGTCTGGGCGAGGGGGAGTCATTCCTCGGTTCCGACGTCGCCGCCTTCATCGAGCACACCCGCGAGGCGCTGGAGCTCGACCAGGACCAGGTCGTCACCATCACCCGCGAGGGGGCGACGGTCACCAACTTCGACGGCACCGCCGCCGAGGGCCGCCACTTCCACGTCGACTGGGACCTGGCCGCCGCCGAGAAGGACGGCCACGACTGGTTCATGCGCAAGGAGATCCTCGAGCAGCCTCGTGCCGTCGCCGACTCGCTGCTGGGGCGGCGTACGTCTTCGGGTGCTCTCCACCTCGACGAGATGCGGCTCGACGACGACGAGCTGCGCGAGGTCACCAAGATCATCATCATCGCCGCGGGGACGTCGTTCTACGCGGGGATGGTGGCGAAGTACGCCATCGAGCACTGGTGCCGGATCTCCGTCGAGGTCGAGCTGGCCTCCGAGTTCCGCTACCGCGACCCGATCCTCGACAACTCGACGCTGGTGGTCGCGATCTCGCAGTCCGGCGAGACCGCCGACACCCTGCAGGCGATCCGGCACGCGCGCTCGCAGCGCTCCAAGGTGCTGGCGATCTGCAACACCAACGGCTCCACCATCCCGCGCGAGTCCGACGCGGTCATCTACACCCACGCCGGCCCGGAGATCGGGGTCGCCTCGACCAAGGGGTACGTCACCCAGCTGGTCGCCTGCTACCTGCTCGCGCTCTACCTGGCGCAGGCCAAGGGCACGATGTACGGCGACGAGATCGACGGGGTGATGACCCAGCTCGAGGCCATGCCCGCAGCGGTCGAGAAGGTGCTCGAGACCGCTCCGCAGGTCTATGACCTGGCGCGTGAGTACGCCGACCGTCGGGCGTTCCTGTTCCTGGGCCGCCACGCCGGCTACCCGGTCGCCCTGGAGGGTGCGCTCAAGCTCAAGGAGCTCGCCTACCTGCACGCCGAGGGCTTCGCCGCCGGCGAGCTCAAGCACGGCCCGATCGCGCTGGTGGAGGAGGGCCTGCCGATCTGGTGCATCGTGCCCCCGCGCGGCCGCGACTTCCTGCACGACAAGATGCGCTCGGGGATCATGGAGGTGCGCGCTCGCGGGGCGCGGACCATCGCGCTGGTCGAGGAGGGCGACGACTCGGTCGACGCGGTCTCCGACACGATCATCCGGCTGCCCAAGGTGCCGGTGCTCCTGCAGCCTCTCGTCGCGGTCGTGCCGTTGCAGCTCTTCGCCTGCCAGCTCGCCACCGAGCTCGGCTACGACGTCGACCAGCCCCGTAACCTCGCCAAGTCCGTAACGGTCGAGTGACGGTGGCGCGCTGATGGCTGTCCTCGGAGTCGGGATCGACGTCTGCGACCTCGGGCGCTTCGAGGAGTCGTTGGCGCGTACGCCGCGGCTGCGTGAGCGCCTGTTCACCCCGGCTGAGGCGACGAAGCCGATGGCCTCGCTGGCCGCCAGGTTCGCCGCGAAGGAGGCGCTGGCCAAGGCGCTCGGCGCGCCGCAGGGGATGGAGTGGCACGACGCCGAGGTGATCTCGGAGTCGTCGGGTCAGCCGCGGTTCGAGCTCCGCGGCACCGTGCTGGCGCAGGCCACGAAGCTCGGCGTCGCCACCGTCCACCTCTCGCTCTCCCACGACGCCGGGATCGCCTCGGCCATGGTCGTCCTGGAGGACTGACAGGGCGCGTAGGGTTGGACCCATGCGGCGTGCGCACTCGGTTGAGCAGGTCAGAGCAGCAGAGAACGCCTTGATGGCGAGCCTGCCGGAAGGCGCCCTGATGCAGCGGGCGGCTGCCGGACTTGCCTACGCGGTCATCGGCCACCTACGCGGGCGAGGCCTCGGCGGCGCCTACGGGAAACGCGTCGTCCTGCTCGTCGGGAGCGGCGACAACGGCGGCGACGCGTTGTACGCGGGGGCGCTGCTCGCGCGTCGCGGGGCGCGGGTCGAGGCGTGGTTGTTGTCGGACCGGGCGCACGCGCGCGGGTTGGCGGCGCTGAAGGCGGCGGGAGGAACCGTGTCCTCGCGGGTGGTCTCGACAGGCTCGACCACCGGGGCTGACGTGGTCGTCGACGGGATCGTCGGGATCGGAGGGAAGCCCGGGCTCCGACCGGAAGCCGAGGAGGCGCTGGAGGCGCTTGCCGGGGTTCCGGTGGTCGCCGTCGACACGCCGAGCGGGGTCTGCGTCGACACCGGCGAGATCGACGGGGCCCACGTGAGCGCGGACCTGACGGTCACCTTCGGCACGTACAAGCCGTGTCATCTGCTCGACCCGACGGCCTCCGCGTGCGGGACGGTGCAGCTGGTCGACATCGGACTCGACCTGCCGACACCGATGATCGAGAGCCTCGAGGCGGCCGACGTGGCCGCGCTGGTGCCGCGACCGGCGCCGGACGGACACAAGTACTCCCGCGGGGTCGTCGGGCTGCGGGTCGGCAGCGCCACCTATCCTGGCGCCGCGCTGCTGGCCGTCGCCGGCGCCAACACCGGGCTCGCCGGGATGGTGCGCTACGTCGGCACCGCCTCGGAGTGGGTCAAGCGCCGCCACCCGGAGGTCGTCGGCGACGGCCAGGCGCAGGCCTGGGTGGTCGGCTCGGGCAGCGCCGACGGCGCCAACAGCGCGCTCGCGTTCGCACGGGCCAGCGGCGTACCTCTGGTCATTGACGCCGACAGCCTGCGTCCGTTGAACGGGCCCCTCGGGGTGCCCGCGATCCTGACGCCGCACGCGGGTGAGCTGGCGACGCTGATCCGCGAGGACCGCGGTGACATCGAGGCTCGTCCGCTGCACTATGCGCGGCTCGCGGCCCAGCGGTTCGACGCCGTGGTGCTGCTCAAGGGCCGCCGGACCACGATCGCCTCGCCGGACCCCGACGCGCCGGTGCGGGTCAACACGACCGGGACCTCCTGGCTGGCGACCGCCGGCTCCGGGGACGTGCTCGGCGGGCTGATCGGCTCGCTGCTCGCCGCCGGTCTCGCCCCCATCGACGCCGCGTCGGCGGGTGCCTGGCTGCACGGCGCGGCAGCGACCCTTGCGAGCGACGGCGGACCGGTCACGGCGAGCGGGGTCGCTGCGGCGATACCCGCCGTCATCCGGTCCCTCCCCGCTGTCTCGCCCCCTTCCCTGTAGAGCACTGCACAGGAACTACCCTTGACACCATGTCACCGAGCCCAGCGACTCGGGCTCCGCTTCGGCGAGCCGAGATCGTCATCGACCTCGCTGCGATCCGACACAACGTCTCGCGGCTGAGGGATTATCTGCGTACGCCGATCATGACGGTGGTCAAGGCTGACGGCTACGGGCATGGCCTGGTCGAGGTCGGGCGGGCCGCGCGTGAGGGCGGCGCGGACTGGCTCGGCGTGGCCTCTGTCGACGAGGCGCTCGCGCTGCGCGCGGCCGGCGACCAGGGCCGGCTGCTGGCGTGGCTGATCATGCCGAGCGAGCCCGCCGAGGACCTGTTGGCGGCGGACGTCGACGTCACCGCCTACACCGTCGCCGACCTGGAGAAGTTCGCCGCGGCCGGCGACGCCCTGGGACGTACGCCGCGGGTGCAGCTCAAGGTCGACACCGGGCTCGCCCGGGGCGGCGCGGCGTTCGCCGACTGGTCGAACCTGGTTGCGCTGGCGCGCATCCTCGAGGCCGAGGGAGCGATCCGCGTCACCGGGATCTGGTCGCACTTCAGCGCAGGAGAGAGTCCCGCGGACCCGGCCAGCGCGCTCCAGGAGAAGGTCTTCGGTGAGGCGGTCGCGATCGCGGAGCAGGCGGGCCTGCGGCCTGAGGTACGCCACCTCGCCAACTCCGCGGGAGCGCTGCTGCGTCCCAGCGCGCGGCTCGACCTGGTCCGGGTCGGGGTCGCGACGTACGGCATCGATCCTGCGCCCGGAGTCGACGGATCGCCCTGGTCGGAGCTGGGGCTGATCCCCGCGATGACCGTGCGGGCCGAGCTCGCGCTGGTCAAGCAGATCGAAGCCGGTGCGGGCGTCTCCTACAACCACACCTGGGTGGCCGAGCGGCCGACGACGGTGGGGCTGATCCCGGTCGGCTACGCCGAAGGCATCCAGCGCCGGGCCGGAAACCGCGCGTCAGTGTGGGTCGGCGGGGAGCGGCGGCCGGTACGCGGCACCGTGTGCATGGACCAGATCGTGGTCGACCTCGGCGACACCTCGGTCGAACCGGGTGACGAGGTGGTCCTGTGGGGGACCGGTGCAGACGGCGAGCCGACCGCCCAGGACTGGGCCGAGGCGAGCGAGACCATCGCCTACGAGGTCGTCACCAGGATCGGAGGTCGGATGAAACGGCGTTATGTCGACAGCGACCAGGACACTGACAGCCCCAGCGAGCAGGGAGTTGCCCGATGAGCATCGCAACACGAGTCGGCCAGATCGCGGCAGGGACGTTGGGAGCGGCGGCGGTCGCTGCTGCCGCTCGCGGCGCGGTGGTGGTCAAGAAGCGCCGTCGCGCGATCGAGGATCGCCCCATTGATCGGACTCCGCTCGGCACGCTGCGGTCGTGTCCCGTCACCGTGGTGACCGAGGACGGCGTACCCCTTCATGTCGAGATCGACGAGGTCGACCCAGCTCACAACGGCGGATCGAGCGAGGTGACGCTCGTCTTCGTGCACGGCTACTGCCTCAACCTCGACTGCTGGCACTTCCAGCGGGCCGCCTACCGAGGTCTGGTGCGCTCGATCTTCTACGACCAGCGCAGCCACGGCCGCAGCGGCCGGTCCTCGCTCGGCAACGCCACCATCGACCAGCTCGGCGACGATCTGCTCCGGGTCTTGGACGCGGTGGTGCCGGAGGGTCCGGTGATCCTGGTCGGCCACTCGATGGGTGGGATGACCATCGCCGCGCTCGCCGAGGACCATCCCGAGCTGTTCGCGCCCTATGACGAGGGTGGCCGGATCATCGGCGCCGCCCTGATCTCGACGACCGCGGGTGGTCTCGACCCGAGCCGACTGCTGATCCCGGTGCTCCCGGCCAAGCTGTCCGGCGGGATCGCCAACCGCACCATCAGGACGCTCGCGAAGGGCCACGGGGTCGTCGACCGGTTCCGTGCGATGGGGGCTTCGGTGGCGACGGTGTTCACCGACGTGTTCGCCTTCGGGGACGAGGTGCCCGAGGCGTACGTCCAGTTCGTCGACGGGCTGCTCTCGCAGACGCCCTTCGAGGTCGTCGCGGAGTTCTTCCCGAGCTTCCGAGCGCTGGACAAGTTCTCGAGCGTTGCCGCGATGGGGCGGGTGCCGACCACGATCATCTGTGGCACCGCGGACCGGCTCACCGGGATCGGTCACAGCCGCAAGCTGCACTCCTACATCCCAGGATCGCGACTGGTCGAGTGCGAGAAGGCCGGACACATGGTCATCCTCGAGCGGCACGGCCAGGTCAACGCCGAGCTCGACCAGCTGCTCGCCTCGGCGACCCGGGATGCGGCTTCGGCATGACGCTCGTCTTCGAGCGGGTCGGGTCTGAGGCCGCGGCGGAGGTGCTCGATATCGTCCGGGTGGCCTTCTCCGCCCGTCCGCCGCTGGACCCGCCCGCTGAAGCGCTCGGCGAGACCGAGAGGACGATGAAGGAGCGCCTCGCCGGGTTCGGCGGCGTGCTGGCGCGGTGGGACGGCGTCGCTGTCGGGGCCGTGCTCATGGATCCCGCGGACTCGACGCTGTGGCTGCGTCGTTTTGCCGTTCTGCCTGATCAGCAGGGTCATGGAGTGGCGCACAAGATGGTGACGTACGCCGCCGGTCTCGCGCGGGCGGAGGGTTTCGACGACCTTGCGGTGATTGCGCGTGAGGAGCTTCCGGAGACGCTGCGGTTCTGGGAGCGGCAGGGTTTCAGGCGCGAGCGAGGTCGTGATGAGCCCCGTGAGGAGTCCCGGGCAGTGCCGGAGGTGCGGCTCCGTCGCCCGCTGAACGAGCATGTCGTCGAGGCGCTCGACGCCGAGGCCATGTTCGAGCTGGGCCGGCGAGTGGCCGCGCTGGTCGCGGCGGGGGACGTGCTCGTCCTCTCCGGCGGCCTCGGTGCTGGGAAGACCACCTTCACCAAGGGCCTCGGGGCCGGGCTCGGCGTACGTGGGGAGGTCACCTCGCCGACCTTCGTGATCGCCCGCGTGCATCCCTCGACCGTCGACGGCCCGGAACTCGTCCACGTGGACGCCTATCGTCTCGGTGGGATCGAAGAGCTCGACGATCTCGACCTGGACACGGATCTCGACGATGCGGTCACGGTCGTGGAGTGGGGCGAGGGGCTGGCCGAAGGGCTCTCCGAGTCGCGGCTCGAGATCCGGATCGTGCGCGCCGAGGCCGACGAGGCTCCCCTCGATCTGGTCGAGGCACCCGACGGGGCGGATCCGCGGCGGGTGGAGATCGTGCCGGTCGGGGCCCGCTGGCGTGGGGTGGATCTCGGCGCGCTCTAGAGTGTGAGTGTGCTTCTCGCCTTTGACACTGCTACGCCGCAGGTGACCGTGGCGCTTCACGACGGCGACGACGTCGTCGCCGAGATGGTCTCCGACCGTGCCATGAAGCATGGCGAGCAGCTCGCGCCGTTGATCTCCGAGGTCATGACGGCGGCGGGGGTCGTACGCCAGGATCTGACCGCCATCGCCGTCGGCGCCGGACCTGGGCCGTTCACCGGGTTGCGAGTCGGGCTGGTCACCGCACGCACCCTCGGGTTCGTGCTGGAGATCCCGGTCTATGCGGCTTGCTCGCTGGATGTGCTGGCGGTGGAGGCGGTGTCGTCTGGGGTGGTCTCGACAAGCTCGACCACCGGCGGGGGCGGGTTCTTGGTGGCGACGGATGCGCGGCGCAAGGAGGTCTACCTGGGCTCCTACGACCCTGACGGCGCCCGGCTCGAGGGTCCTGTTGTCGTCAGGCCGGGCGAGGTGGCCACCTCGATGCCGGTGGTCGGAGAAGGGGCGCTGCTCTATCCGGACGCGTTCCCCTCGCCGATCGGTCCCGTGCGTCCGTCCGCGGGCTGGCTGGCACGGGCGGTGGCCGAGGAGCGCGTCGAGCTGATGGATCCCGAGCCGCTCTACCTGCGTCGGCCCGATGCGGTGGATCAGGCTGCCCAGAAGAAGGGGTCTCGACAGGCTCGACCCCCGGAGACTCAGAAGCCGGTGAGCCCCAGGTGACCGTACGTTCGGCCGGCCCGGACGACGTCGCCGCGATCGCCGCCCTCGAGCTCGAGGCGTTTCCTGACGACGCCTGGACCCCGGAGTACCTGCAGGTCGCGATCGACGGGAAGATGCCCACGGTCCGGATCCTCGTCGCCGAGGACGCCACGGGTAAGGTCGTCGGCCATGCGCTGGTGAGCGTGGTCTACGAGATCGCCGAGCTCCAGCGGATCGCGACCGCTGAGCAGCAGCGCCGCCGCGGGATCGGCGGGGCGCTCCTCGCCGCTTCGGTCGACCTCGCTCGGAGCGAGGGTGCGGATCGTCTTCTCCTCGAGGTGCGCGAGAACAACGTCGCGGCCATCGAGTTCTACCACCGGGCCGGGTTCGTCGAGATCGACCGCCGCGAGCGCTACTACCGCGATGGGGCGACGGGGCTCGTGCTGGCGATGGAGCTACCAGGGTCGACAGCGACCTCTGGCTGAAATGTCGGTGGTCTGTGGTGCGATCAGTGCCATGGCCTTCAATCGCAACAGGTTCGAATCTCAGACGGCCGGCCTCGCTCTGGCGAGGACGATCGGTCGTGACGGCTTGCGTGCACCCACTCTCAAGGTGGTGGCTGAGGAAGCGAACATGGGGGTGTCGACGCTGCACCAGTGGTTCGCCGGGCAGCAGAACATGCTGCCCCACGCGGCGGCGGGATTCGCCGGCATCTTGTGGGAGCAGGTCGCCCAGCGTGTGAAGGCACGGGGATGGGCGGGCTACCTGCCCACGACCGAGGACGAGCTGTTCTTCCAGCGGGCCTGGTTGGGGATCGAGGAGCTCGCCCGGTCGAACGACGAGGTCGGCGAGACTGTCCGAGACCTGTGGCACGACGTCAGGTTCTGGCTCCGTTCCTCGATCGGCCGCGAACTCACCGACTACGAGTCGGGCGGACTGGTGATCCTGCTCCGGGGGCTGTGGGACAGCCTCTGCTCGGCAGATCCGATCCAGCCCGAGCTGGCGCAGAGTCTCTGGGCTGCCGCCTACGCAGATCTGCATGACGACCCGGACAGCAACGGGGCTGCAGCTTGACCGGGACGCCGGTTGGCCGCGCCGCCGCAGCGGTGGTGAACCGGTAGGGCGGTCTCGACTTGGCGAACGAAAATTCGTTCGCCCCGAGGGAAGGGTCTGGTTCCTCAGGGCTTGTGGTGTCGGCGTTGGCGCCGGCGCCAACGGCTCGAAACCGGCCGAACGAATTTTCGTTCGTGCAACCGACGTGCGCGCTCGGTCCGCGCGGGAGCAAGGTGCTCGACCCACCCGGAGCCTCGGCGAACGAAAATTCGTTCGCCTGCCGGCGTGCCCGCGCCGGGGATGGCCAACGGCATGGAACCGAGACTGCTACCGAGTTCCAGATCGACGGGGAGGCAGAATGGACCCATGACTTCTGGTGCCCTCGCTGATGAGCCCTTGGTCCTCGGGATCGAGACGTCCTGCGACGAGACCGGGATCGGAGTGGTGCGTGGCCACACTCTGCTGGCCGACGCGGTGGCGAGCAGTGTCGAGGAGCATGCCCGGTTCGGCGGGGTCGTGCCCGAGGTCGCGAGTCGGGCGCATCTGGAGGCGATGGTGCCGACGATCGAGCGTGCCTGCCAGGAGTCGGGCATCAAGCTTCATGACGTCGACGCGATCGCCGTCACCTCGGGGCCGGGGCTGGCCGGCGCCCTGCTGGTCGGGGTGGCGGCGGCCAAAGCACTCGCGCTCGGCCTCGACAAGCCGATCTACGGGGTCAACCACCTGGCTTCGCACGTCGCGGTCGACCAGCTGCAGCATGGACCGCTTCCCGAGCCCTGCGTCGCCATGCTCGTCTCCGGCGGCCACTCCAGCCTGCTCAAGGTCACCGACATCACCGTGGGTGTCGACCCGATGGGTGCGACCATCGACGACGCTGCGGGCGAGGCCTTCGACAAGGTAGCCCGTCTGCTCGGCCTCGGCTTCCCTGGCGGCCCGGTGATCGACAGGACCGCCACCTCGGGCAGCTCGATCGCGATCGACTTCCCGCGCGGGCTCACCGCCCGCCGCGACCTCGAGCGACACCGCTTCGACTTCTCCTTCTCCGGCCTCAAGACCGCGGTCGCCCGCTGGATCGAGGCCAGGGAGCGCAGCGGCGAGTCGGTGCCGGTCGCCGACGTGGCCGCCAGCTTCCAGGAGGCCGTGGTCGACGTACTGGTCAGGAAGGCCCTCGACGCAGCCTCCTCCGAAGGCATCGAGGACATCATCATCGGTGGCGGGGTTGCGGCGAACAGCCGACTCCGGGTGCTCGCCGAGGAACGCGCCTCCAAGCTCGGCATCCGGGTCCGGGTCCCGCGCCCCGGCCTGTGCACGGACAACGGCGCGATGGTCGCGGCTCTGGGAGCCGAGATGGTCGCGCGGGGACGCACCCCCTCGGCCCTGGACCTCCCCGCCGACTCCTCCCAGCCCATCACCAGCGTTCTGGCCTGACCCGGCCACCCAAAGTCAGTTCCCGTCCCGGAGATCGAGCCACATCCCGGTGGTCGAGCCACATCCCGGAGGCCGAGCCACATCCGGTGGTCGAGCTTGTCGAGACCCCCTCAGAACGGCCGAACCAACAGACAAGTCCCCTCACCGGCAACCCTGGTCAGCACGATGGTGGCCTCCTCGGACCCGGAGAGCGCGAGTCGCTTACGAAGCTGCTCGGGTACGACCTGCACGCCGCGCTTCTTGATCGTCAGCCTCCCGATCCCGCGCTCGCGCAGCGCCGCCTTGAGCTGCTTCTCCCGATAAGGGAGCTCCTCGAGAACCTGATAGCCGCGGGCGAACGGCGTCTCGAAGGACGCCGAGGACGTGACGTACGCGATGTGCTCGTCGACCAGGTGCCCCTGCACCCCAGCGGCGACGGCGGTGACCAGCCCGGCGCGGATGACCGCTCCGTCGGGCTCGTAGAGGAACTCCGCGACGGGGCCGACCTCACCGCCCGGGTCGTCCTCGGAGGTGAGCGTCGCCAGACCACGCTCGCCGATCACGGTGGCCCGCCGCTGCGTGCTGGCCAGCGAGCCCGACCACAGCGCGGCCTCCTTGACCTCGCCGCGGTCGCTGACCCATTCGGCCTCGACCCTCTCGGGCACGAGATCGTGCGGGATCCCAGGCGCGACCTTCACGCACGCATCGCGGGCGAAGAGCGTCTCGACCCACGACCACGGCGGCGTCCACCCTTCAGCGGAGAAGACTCGGCCCTTGGCGCCGCGACGTGCCGGATCGGCGTATGCCACCTCGAACGGTGAATGGTCGACGGTCGTCGCGTCTGCGACGGTGACCGCGCCGGGCAGCCTCAGGGCATCCAGGTTGGCCTGGGCGATGGCGACCCGTTCCGGATCGTGATCGACCCCGGCAGCAGTGAGGCCGGCGCGCGAGGAGGCGATCAGGTCACCGCCGATCCCACACCCCAGGTCGATGACGCTCGCTGCGTCGAAGGCGCGCAGGCGCGCGGCCCGATGGTGGGCGACGGCGAGACGGGTGGCCTGTTCGAGGCCGTCGGGAGTGAAGTACATCTTCGGGGCCAGGTCGCCGAACTTGGCGGCGGCCTTCCGGCGTAGGTCCACCTGGCTCATGGCCGCGGTCACGTGCTCGGCAGTCTCGTCCTTGCGCAGAGCGACCTGCACGGCCAGGGCCGAACCCTTGCCATCGGTTGCACCTGCCGTCATCTCGGTGGCCCGCGCCAGCAGCTGCTGGCCGTCATCGGTCAGCAACCAGGCGAAGGCGTCGAGATCCATGCGCCGATCCTCTCAGGCCCATTTCCGGCCCGGACAAAAGGCCATTACCCCGCGGGGTGTTTCTGCTCTAGGATCCGCCGGGTGTGCAGACCCCCGCGTCGAGTCCCGGTGCGCCTCTGGGCGCTCGCGGCGATCATGGCCCTGCTGTCGTTGCTGTTCGCCGCGCCCGCATCGGCCGAAACGGTCACACCGGTACGCGACTGTGCGCGCGGAGAGGGCTACCACGAACTGGACGGTGGCTCCTCAGTGGTGGTCAGTGCTCCCGAGGGCTACCTGATCGTGTCCTACTGCGTGGACGGCCGCGGCCGGAAGGGCAGGTCGGAGGTGCGCACGCTGTCCGCGCCGCAACGTACGACGGTCGTCTGGCACAGCGACGGGCGGTCCCTCGAGGGCTACTCGGTGGAGTACGCCCGGGGCGGTGCCTCCGGCGGGCCGGAGACGGACGCCGACGAGCAGTCCGAAGACGAGCGGGACGACCAGGACGAGCGGGACGACCAGGACGAGGACCGCAAGCCAGAAAAGCCAGAAAAGCCGGACAAGGCTGCCGAGACGGCTGAAGCCGAGGCTCAGCAGAGCGCACCGGCGGCGGTCGAGAAGACGCCGGACACGAAGAAGGACGAACGGCGCGAGCGTACGCCGTCCGCCAGCGCCACACCGCCGGCGGCGGAGCCCAGTCGCCAACCCTCCGCCGAGGTCTCCGAGCAGTACGAGGACTCGTCGCAGATGTCGCGGCTGAGCGACGGTGAAGAGCTCCGGATCACCTCGCTGGACGAGGACGACGACGAGGAGGGCCTGCGGTCGCTCGTGGTCGCCGGCGGCATCATCATCGGTCTCCTGGCCGGCATGGTCGCGCTGCTGGTGAGGCTCCCCGGCCAGAGATAGGGCGGTCATGCTGGCACTCATTGCGGCCGAGTGCTAACGTCTGCATTGGCACTCTCCCCTGGAGTGTGCCAACGCTTGCGAGCCGGGTGCGACCCCCGCGACGGCGTACGTGGCACATCGCAAGCACAGACGTAGCAACACCCACCAGTCTGACTCCGTAGAAAAGAAATGGGGAGGTCGACACAGTGTCGGTCAACATCAAGCCTCTTGAGGACCGGATCGTCGTCAAGGCCGTCGAGGCCGAGCAGACCACCGCCTCCGGTCTGGTCATCCCGGACACCGCCAAGGAGAAGCCCCAGGAGGGCGAGGTCCTGGCGCTCGGCCCGGGTCGTATCGACGACAAGGGCAACCGCGTTCCGCTCGACGTCGCCGTGGGCGACAAGGTCATCTACAGCAAGTACGGCGGCACCGAGGTCAAGTACGCCGGCGAGGAGTACCTCATTCTCTCCGCCCGCGACATCCTCGCGGTCATCGCCTGAGATCATCCGTCTCGCACGTGACGCGGCCGGGCCAGCCGGCCCGGCCGCGTCCGCGCGTGTCATGAGGAGTATGTGAAATGCCGAAGATCCTGGAGTTCGACGAGAACGCCCGCCGCGCCCTCGAGCGTGGCGTCGACGCCCTCGCCAACGCCGTCAAGGTGACGCTGGGGCCCAAGGGCCGCTACGTCGTCCTCGACAAGAAGTGGGGCGCCCCGACGATCACCAACGACGGTGTCACCGTCGCCCGTGAGATCGAGCTGGACGACCCGTTCGAGAACCTTGGTGCTCAGCTCACCAAGGAGGTTGCGACCAAGACCAATGACATCGCTGGTGACGGTACGACCACCGCGACCGTCCTCGCCCAGGCGATGGTCCACGAGGGTCTGCGCGCGGTTGCCGCCGGCGCGAACCCGATGAGCCTCAAGCGCGGTATGGACGCCGCTGCGACCGCCGTCGGCGACGCGCTGCGCGCCGCCGCTCGTGAGGTCGTCGACGAGTCCGACATGGCGTCGGTCGCCACCATCTCCTCCCGCGACGCGAAGATCGGCGAGATCCTCGCCGAGGCCTTCGCCAAGGTGGGCAAGGACGGTGTGATCACCGTCGAGGAGTCCAACACCACTGGCACCGCGCTCGAGTTCACCGAGGGTATGCAGTTCGACAAGGGCTACATCTCTCAGTACTTCGTGACTGACCAGGAGCGGATGGAGGCCGTCATCGACGAGCCGCTGATCCTGCTCGTCCAGGGCAAGATCAGCTCCGTTCAGGAGTTCCTGCCGCTGCTGGAGAAGGTCATCGCCGCCGGCAAGCCGCTGTTCATCATCGCCGAGGACGTCGAGGGCGAAGCCCTCTCGACCCTGGTCGTGAACAAGATCAAGGGCACCTTCAACGCGACCGCCGTCAAGGCGCCCGCGTTCGGTGACCGCCGCAAGGCCATGCTGCAGGACATCGCGATCCTGACCGGTGCGCAGGTCGTCGCCGAGGAGGTCGGCCTCAAGCTCGACCAGGTCGGCCTCGAGGTGCTCGGCACCGCTCGCCGCGTGACCGTGTCCAAGGACAACACGACCATCGTCGAGGGTGGCGGCGACGCTGCCACCGTCGAGGCTCGGGTCAACGAGATCAAGGCCGAGATCGAGCGCACCGACTCCGACTGGGACCGCGAGAAGCTCCAGGAGCGCCTCGCCAAGCTCGCCGGTGGCGTCTGCGTGATCAAGGTCGGCGCTCACACCGAGGTGGAGCTCAAGGAGAAGAAGCACCGCATCGAGGACGCTGTCTCCGCGACCCGCGCCGCCATCGAGGAGGGCATCGTCCCCGGCGGTGGCTCCGCCCTGATCCACGCCGTCTCGGTGCTGGAGAAGGACCTCGGTCTCGAGGGCGACGAGGCGGTCGGCGTTCGCGTCGTCCGCAAGGCCGCCGACGAGCCGCTGCGCTGGATCGCCGAGAACGGTGGCGACAACGGCTACGTCATCACCACCAAGGTTCGTGAGCTCGGCGTCGGTCAGGGCTTCAACGCCGCCACGGGTGAGTACGGCGACCTGATCGCTCAGGGCGTCATCGACCCGGTCAAGGTCACCCGCTCCGCGCTGACCAACGCCACCTCGATCGCGAGCATGCTGCTCACGACCGAGACGCTGGTCGTCGACAAGCCCGAAGAGGACGACGCGCCCGCGGCCGGTCACGGCCACGGGCACGGCCACTGATTCACAGCAAGGCATAGCCGAGTCGGCGCATCTGCCCCCGTGTCTCGCGAGCGAAGCGAGGCGAGAGGGGGCCGATGCGCCGACTCGGCGATTTCAGCGAACGACCAGCGACTCGAGCGACACGTCGTCGGAGAGCACGTTCATGTCCACGTACGCCTCGTCGTCACTGCCGACGCCGTCGAGCCGGTCGCGGCTGGAGTACTGCCAGATCGACCAGTCGCGTCCGTCCGGCACCCGCGGGGGCCAGGCGACGGAGCGGAACCAGATCGGGTTGTCCGGGTAGCGGTCGACCAGATAGGCGCGGTAGGCCGACGGTGTGGTGTAGATGACCGGCGCGATCCCGTAGTAGTCCTCGAGCGTGCTCAGCAGGGGATCGAGGATGGCCCGCACCTCGGTGGCGGGCGGCAGGTTGCCCTTGAACGAACCGTACGGCTCCAGGTCGACGACCGGGGCGAGCGTGCCGGCTACGCGTGGAACCGTGGCGATCATGTTGTGGGCCTGACCGGCGCCCGGGCTCTCGAAGCTCATGAAGTGGTAGGCGCCGGTGGCGATCCCGGCGGCACGCGACGCGGACCAGTTGGCGGCGAAACGCGAGTCGACGTGGGCGGACCCCTCGGTCGCCTTGAGCCAGGCGAAGTCGATGTCCTGCTCGGCGACCCGCGACCAGTCGACGACCCCGTTGTGATGGGAGACGTCGATGCCGCGTACGTCGAATCTTGCGGCGAACAGGCGGGTGGGCATGACCACGCCGGTGTAGACCAGCAGCGCGAGGGTGAGAGCGGCGGCGACGAAGGCGCCGGCTGCGACGGCGAGGCGGCGCCTCGCTGGGATTCGACTCACTGGGATTCCAGCAGCTTCTGCATGATTCCGATCTCGGTCTTCTGCGAGGCCTCGACGTCTTGGGCCAACTCCATGGCGAGGGTGTCGCTGCCCTTGCTGAGCACCGGGGCGGCCATCGTAAGGGCGCCTTCGTGATGAGTGATCATCCGGGTCAGGAAGAGCCGGTCGAACTCCTCGCCCCGAGCCGCTCCGAGCTCCTTCAGCTGCTCGGAAGTGAGCATGCCGGGCATGCCGGCGTGATCTGGCAGATCACCGGCAGCAGGCACCTCGAGGCCGCGGGCCTGGAGCCATCCGCTCATGGAGACGATCTCCGGTCCCTGAGCCGCGGTGATGCTCTTGGCCAGCGACTTCACGTCGTCGCTGGCGGCGCGGGTGACGGCCAGCTCGGTCATCTCCAGCGCCTGGGCGTGGTGCGGGATCATCATCGTGACGAAGGTGGCGTCGGTCTGGTTCCACTCGGCGTCGACCGGCACGTCCGAAGGGGCGATCGTGCCCGCAGCCTCGCCGGGAGCGCCCGGCTGGAGGACGGGCGCCGACTGAGGCGAACCCGATGCACTCGGTTCGTGGCCTGAGTGGGCGTGCTGCTCCTCGGCACAGCCGGTGAGCAACAGCAGTGCTAGCACAGCGGTGGGGACGCCGAGTTTCCGCATGGACCTGCCTTCCGAGGCGTACGCAGGGTAGTCAACTTATTCATTCTCGCCGTCGGCGGAAGGGGATTTCCCTAGAATCGACAGGCCCGTGGCTCATCCGCACGGCAGTCGACTCGGAAGGCGACCCCCCCATGAGACGTCCTATCCACATCCTGGCCGGAGTCGCATCGGCCATGATCGTCGCCGGAGGGCTGGCCATCGCCGCGCCGTCCTCGGCCGACGAGTCCCACTCGCACGGCTCCCAGAGCGCCGCTCCCCAGCCCAGCTGCACCGAGGCGGAGAAGAAGATCCTGGCCGCGGCCGGAGACAATTTCGCCTCGGCCTGTGCTCCGGGCAACGACATCGCGAAGCTCGGCGTCAACAACCCGGCCGTGGAGGCAGGAGAGACCGAAGGCACCCCCAACCTGCACCTGATCGCGAACCTCCCGAAGTCGGGGGCGTTCACGCCCACCAGTGCGCTCAACAGCGATCTGGCGTTCCAGGGCCGCTACGCCTTCGCCGGCAACTACAACGGCTTCAACGTCATCGACATCAAGAAGCCCCACAAGCCCAAGCTGGTCACCCAGGTCGTGTGCCCGGGCTCGCAGAACGACATCTCGGTCCACGGCGACCTGCTCGTCCTCTCCGTCGACTCCAGCCGCAGCAACAACACCTGCGACAACGTCGCGCAGTCGGCGCGGGTCAAGGAGTCCTGGGAGGGCATCCGGGTCTTCGACATCAGCGACCCGGCACAGCCGGCCTACGTCGCCGCGGTCGAGACGAAGTGCGGGTCCCACACCCACTCGCTGGCACCGAGCAAGGACGGCAAGGCCGTCTATGCGTACGTCTCCTCCTACGGGCCGCGCCCGGAGTTCCCCGACTGCCAGCCGCCCCACGACAAGATCAGCATCGTGAAGATCCCGACGGCGGAGCCTGAGGCCGCCGCGGTGGTCAACGAGCCGGTTCTCTTCCCCGACGGGGGCTACACCAACACCGCCGGCTGTCACGACATCACCACCTACCCGAGCAAGGACGTCGCGGCCGGTGCGTGCATGGGTGACGGCATCCTGATGGACATCTCCGACCGCGAGAACCCGGTCGTGACCGAGCGGGTCCGGGACACCGAGAACTTCGCCTTCTGGCACTCGGCCACCTTCAACAACACCGGCTCCAAGGTCGTCTTCACCGACGAGCTCGGCGGTGGCGGCGCGCCGGTGTGCAACCCGGAGGTCGGTCCCAAGAGGGGCGCCAACGGCATCTACGACATCGAGGGCTCCGACCTGGTCTTCAAGTCGTACTACAAGATCCCGCGCACCCAGTCCAACACCGAGAACTGCGTCGCCCACAACGGCTCGCTGATCCCGGTCAAGGGCAAGGACATCATGGTCCAGGCCTGGTATCAGGGCGGGATCTCCGTCTACGACTTCACCGACTCGGCCAACCCGAAGGAGATCGCCTGGTTCGACCGCGGTCCCTTCGAAGACACCACGACCATTGCCGGCGCGTGGTCGACCTACTACTACAACGGCTACATCTACTCCAACGAGATCCAGCGCGGCTTCGACGTCTTCGACCTGCGCGACCCGCGGGTCGCCTCGGCGAAGAAGGTCAGGTTCGACGAGCTGAACGTGCAGTCTCAGCCCTCCTACTGAGAGATAGCCGAGCTGGACAGAGCCGAGTCGGCGCATCTTGCCCCGTATCTTGCGAAGCGAAGCGAGCAAGAGGGGCGGGATGCGCCGACTCGGCGATTTCAGTGATTGACCAGCTCGCCGCAACCTCCTGGTCACCAGGAGACGCCAGGGTTCACCCGATGGCCGAGACCGCTGCCGACGACGACTCTGTTGGTCTCGACACGCCTCCGCCTAGCGGCTCCAGCGAGCGTGTCGAGACCAACACGGTCGAATGGGTGATCGCAGCCTTCCTCGCCCTGGTCCTCCTGAGGCTCCTGTGGACCCTGGCGACCAACGAGAACCTGCTCCCGGGAGAGGTCATCGGCCACCTGCTCCATCCCGACGTCCTCGCCGGGGTCTGGCTCACTGTCCGGCTCACCGTGCTGGTCTTCGCACTGGCGTCGGCGCTCGGCCTAGCCGTGGTCAGGATGGAGGGATCGGGCAACCCGGTGCTGGGCGGGGTCGCGGTAGCGTACGTCTGGGTCTTCGGCGGCATCCCGGTGCTCGTCCAGCTGTTGCTGTGGAGCAACATCGCGCTGGTCTTCCCCGACATCACCTTCGGGATCCCGGGGGTGCACATCGATGCGGTCCGGCTGGTCACACCGGTCCACGCGGCGATCGTCGGGCTGGCGCTGGCGCTGGGGGCGTACGCAGCGAGGGCACTTTCGAGCGGCGAGCGGTTCACCGCGCTCGGTGACGTCCTGGTTACGACGATCCAGGCGACCAGCCTGGTCTCCGTGCTCGCGATCACCGACCTGCTGGGGGTCGTCCAAGCGCTCGACGAGCGCAACCACCTGATCATCCCGCTGCTGGTGGTGGCCGCGATCTGGTACCTCCTCCTGGCCACCGCGGCGCGCGGTGCGATCCGCCTGCTCGAAGGGGTGCGCAGCAAGGCGCACACGGCCCACGGGTGAAGTCGAGGGTAAAAGTCGGCGACTATTGCAAGACCTGGCAACGCAGATCTTTGTAGAGTGCGGCACGTGACTTTCGAGCAGGCCTGGCAACGGTGGCGCGATGAGCGGGAGGCCGAGCTGAGAAGCCCGGAAGGTTTCCTGGCGATCACCGGGCTGCACTGGCTGAGCGCCAAGCCGCAGCGGTTCCCCGGGGTCCCGGGTGTCTGGTCGAAGGGTCCGGAGGGCGCCGTGGTCGAGCTCGGTGCGGGCGAGTGGCTCGAGCTCGGTGGCACCACCCTTGCCGGTCGGTACGTCTTCGGGGCCGTCGATCCTGTGGGAGTGATCGCGACCTTCGACACCGGGACGGTCGAGGTCGCCGACCGCTTCGGCACCCCGGTCCTCCGGCCGCGGCAGCCCGACGGCCCTTTCCTGCGCGACTACACCGGCACGCCGACGTACGCTCCGGACCCGGCGTGGCGGGTGGAAGCTGCCTTCACGCCCTACGCGACGAGCCGGCCGATCTCGGTCGGCTCCGTGGTCGAGGGTCGTTCGAGCGTCATCGACGCCGTGGGGGAAGTGGCGTTCGAGGTGGGTGGCCGCCCGCAGCGGCTGATCGCCTTCGACGGCGGTGACGGCGAGCTGTGGCTGTTGTTCACCGACGAGACCAGCGGCGTCACGACCTACGCTGCCTGTCGTCAGCTCGCCGTCGAACCGCCGGTCGACGGCAAGGCCGTCATCGACTTCAACCGCGCCGCCAACATGCCCTGCGCCTACACGATCCACGCCACCTGCCCGCTCCCGCCCGCCAGCAACCACATCGACGTGCTCGTCGAAGCGGGCGAACAGACCCCGCCGCTGGCGCCCGCCGACTGACGCCAGGTCCGGTCCGAAGGTTTAACCGTGCGAAACGGACCAGAAACAGCGAAACAGGCAGACTGGTTCCCATGGCGGGGACGATGTTGTGGAGAGTGCGTACGACGCTGCCGGACCGACCGGGTGCGCTGGCGGCGCTGGCGCAGCGCTGCGGCAAGGCCGGGGTCAACATCTTGGGGATGCAGATCTTCCCGCAGCTGGCGCAGGTCACCGACGAGTTCGTGCTGCGTACGCCCCCGGGCTGGGGCGAGGGCGAGATCTGCGGTCTCTTCTCCGCCGCCGGTGGCGGCGAAACCGTCGTCCAGATCGCCAACGAGGCGGCCCTGGCCGACCAACCGACCCGCTATGTGCAGGCCTGCCGGTACGTCCTGGAGCGACCGATGTCGTTCCCGGAGGTGGTCGCGCATCTCTTCGATGCGGAGCCCGAGGCCCCGCCCGGGGTCGTGCACGACACCATGGAGCTGCGGGTCGCCGACGTCGACGTCCAGCTGCACCGCACCGCCCCCTTCACCGCGACCGAGCGCGCTCGTGGTTCCGCGATGGCCGACCTGGTCAACGACGTCCTCGACCGCAGTCGGGAGTCGGCGGCCATCGGCACCACCCCACCCGTACGCCGCCTCGGCACCGGAAGCACTCCTGAGCTCGTCGTCACCGGTGAGGCCGTCACCGCCCTCATCGACGGCGTCGCGATCGGCATCGGCGAGGTCCTGGCGCCGGTCGAGGGCGACGAGAACGTCCGCGTGATCAACCTGCGCGTCGACCCGGCCTGGCAGCGCCGGGGCATCGGCACACGGCTGCTGGTCGACACCGCCAAGCTCGCGCACATGCTCGGCGCCGACGAGATCCTGCTCACCACCCATTCCGACAACCAGGCCGTCCTGCCCATGGTCCTCGCCGCCGGAATGCGCGGCCGGATCCGAATGGCCGGTGACCTGCTGACCGTCAAGGTGTCGGTGCGGGATCTCAAGCCGTTGGATCGGTAGAGCAGCAAATACCTGAGAAGTCTCGCCGTTTCGGCGATCCCTGGGGCTCGGCCGTAGCATTTCTCCATGGAGATCCCGGAGAAGTTCGCGACGCTCGGCCTCACCTACGACGACGTCCTCCTGATGCCCGGATATTCGGACCTGGCGCCGTCCGACATCGACACGACCTCCCGGCTGACCCGCGAGATCAACCTGCGGGTCCCGCTGATCTCCGCGGCGATGGACACCGTGACCGAGTCCCGGATGGCGATCGCGATGGCCCGCCAGGGCGGCATCGGCGTTCTCCACCGCAACCTGAGCATCGAGGATCAGGCCTACCAGGTCGACCTGGTTAAGCGCACCCAGACCGGGATCATCTCCAACCCGGTCACCATCGGCCCCGACGCGACGCTGGAGCAGCTCGACAAGCTCGCCGGTGAATACCGGATCTCCGGCTTCCCCGTGGTCGACGTCGACCAGAAGCTGATCGGCATCATCACCAACCGCGACCTCCGGTTCACCCCGGTCGCGGAGTGGGCGACCACGAAGGTCAACGAGGTGATGACCTCCAGGGACCTGATCACCGGCCCGTCGGAGATCTCCCGCGAGGAGGCGACCAAGCTGCTGCGCCAGCACAAGCTGGAGCGGCTCCCGCTGATCGACGCCGACGGCCGCATCACCGGCCTGATCACCGTCAAGGACTTCGTGAAGTCCGAGCAGTTCCCCGACGCCTCCAAGGACGGGCAGGGACGTCTGCTCGTCGGCGCGGCGATCGGCTACTTCGGCGACGCCTGGGAGCGGGCGACCACGCTCGTCGACGCCGGCGTCGACGTGCTCGTCGCGGACACGGCCCACGGCAACGTACGCATGCTGATCGACATGGTCCACCGTCTCAAGACCGACCCGGCGACCAAGCACGTCCAGGTCATCGGCGGCAACGTCGCCACCAAGGAGGGGGCGCAGAGCTTCGTCGAAGCGGGCGCCGACGCGGTCAAGGTCGGTGTCGGCCCGGGCTCGATCTGCACCACCCGCGTCGTGACCGGGGTCGGCGTGCCGCAGATCTCCGCGGTCTACGAGGCCTCGCTGGCCTGCAAGCCGGCCGGTGTCCCGGTGATCGCCGACGGCGGCCTGCGCTACTCCGGCGAGATCGGCAAGGCGATCGTCGCCGGCGCCGACACCGTGATGCTCGGTTCGATGCTCGCCGGCACCGAGGAGACCCCCGGTGACCTGGTCCTGATGAACGGCAAGCAGTTCAAGGCCTACCGCGGCATGGGCTCCATGGGCGCGATGTCGTCGCGCGGCAAGAAGTCCTTCTCCAAGGACCGCTACTTCCAGGCCGAGGTCACCGACGACGACATGATCGTCCCCGAGGGTGTCGAGGGCCAGGTCGCCTACAAGGGCGCGCTGGCGACGGTCGCCCACCAGCTCACCGGCGGCCTGCACCAGACGATGTTCTACGTCGGCGCGCGCACCATCTCCGAGCTGCAGGAGAAGGGCCGCTTCATGCGGATCACCTCCGCCTCGCTCAAGGAGTCGCACCCCCACGACGTCCAGGTCACCGCCGAGGCGCCGAACTACCACGTCTGACCTGCGCCACCACGAGCCCCGGATCGATCGATCCGGGGCTCGTCCCATTTCGTGCGACGAGATGATCACGATGTGCGGAATTCGGGCACGAATCCGGACTGGTCGGAGTTCAATCCGGTGCCAGCATCCTGATCCTTCCGGGAGGACCCATGACCATCACCGACACCGACACCTTCGCCCAGGACTGGGCGACGTGGCACGAGGAGCACGAGAGAAAGCGGGCATCGGCCCACGGTTTCCTCGCGATCACCTCGATGCGCTGGCTCGCCGAGGAGCCGGAGACGTACGACGACGTTCCCGGCGCCTGGTGGAGCGGTCCCGACGGCATCGTGGTCTCGCTGGCCCAAGGTGAGTCGTTGGTCGTCGACGGCGCCGAGATCACCGGTCGGCACTCGTTCGGTGTCGTCGACGAGCGCGGCGGGGTCACCGCCCTGTTCGGCGATGCGGCCGTGGAGATCGCCAACCGTGGCGGCAACGCGGTCATCCGCCCCCGCCACCCCGACAACCCGGTCCTGACCGGCTACCGCGGCACCGAGTCCTACGCACCCGACCCGAGGTGGGCGATCCAGGGGCGCTTCGTCGCCTACGACGCACCCGTGCCCACGACCGTGGGCTCGGTCGTCGACGGCCTGGAGCACGTCTACGAGGCCGTCGGCGAGATCGAGTTCGAGGCCGACGGCACCGTGCACAGCCTGATCGCCTTCCCGGACTCGGCCCCGGGCTCCCTGCACGTACTGTTCCGCGACGAGACCTCGGGCAAGACGACGTACGCCGCCACCCGCTCGCTGTCCGTGGGTGCACCCGACGCGGAGGGCAACGTGCTGGTCGACTTCAACCGCGCGACCAACCTGCCGTGCGCCTACACCGACCATGCCACCTGCCCGCTCCCCCCGCCTCACAACCGCCTGTCGGTCGCGGTCGAGGCCGGGGAGAAGAAGCCCGCCTGATCGGCTCGTGCTGCTGAGCGTCGACGCGAGCGCTCAGCAGCACGGCCAGGCTCAGGCGGGCTCGGCCGCCGCCGGGCGGCGCGCCGGGAGACCGACGGCCACCAACAGGGCGGCGACCAGGACGAGCGCGGCGTTGACGCCGATCGCCACGTGAAGAGCCTCGAGCGATGCGATGCCGCCCGCGGCGGTGGCCACGGTGGACATGATCGGGATCCCGAGCGCGATCGCGACCTGCTGGGTCATCATCGCCAGCCCGGTGGCCAGGCCCTGCTCGTGGTCAGGAAGCCCGGACGTGGCCGCAACCATGAACCCGACGATGGCGGCGACGTGGCCGATGGCGCCGATGAAGTTCATCAGGCCGAGGAACCACAGCCACCCGACGGCCGGTCCGATCATGACGAGCACGCCGGTGGTGGCCGCCTGGAGGGCGAGACCTCCCGCCACCGTGTTGCGTACGCCGAAACTCGCGATGAGACGAGGCCCGATGGTCCCGCCGATGATCGCCCCCAGACCCATCGCGACGAGCATCATGCCGGTCTGGAGGGCGTCGAGGTCGAGGACGTGCTGCAGATACATCGTCAGCACGAAGACCAGCGACGACTCGAAGGCGAACGTCGCGAAGCCGGCGATGTTTCCGAAGCCGACCGTCCGGCGGGTGAGGATCTGCAGCGGCACCAGTGGGTGCGGGTGGGTGGACTCGGCGCGCCAGAAGGCCACCAGCAGCACTACCGCCAGGCCGATCGCGACCAGCCCCCACACGTCGGCGATGCCGGCCTCGCCCAGACGGGTCGCACCGTAGACGAGCGCCAACAGCCCAGACGTCACCAGTACGGCGCCGGGCAGGTCGAGCCGCGACCGCTCCCGGTCGGCGGAGTCGCGCAGCACGAACGGCGCGACGGCGATCACCAGCAGAGCGATCGGGACGTTGACCAGGAACGCCCAGCGCCACGACAGCAGATCGGTGAGTACGCCGCCCAGCACTGCCCCGGCGGTGAACCCGGTCGACATCACGACGCTGTTCAGTCCCAGCGCGCGCTGACGCAGCGGTCCCTCGGGAAAGGAGACGGTGAGCAAGGAGAGTGCCGCCGGAGTGACCGCAGCCGTCGCCAGACCCTGGGCGACCCGGGCCGTGAGCAGCAGCTCGGGTGAGGTGGCCACCCCGCCCAGCAGCGAGGCTGCGCCGAGCGCGACCATGCCGACCATGAAGACGCGCCGCCGGCCGACGTAGTCGCCGATCCGGCCGAAGAGCAATGTGAAACCGGCCGCGGTCAGGGCGAACGCGGTGGCGATCCACTGCATGTCGGCCTCGGCGAAGCCCAGGTCCGCGCCGACCGTCGGCAGCGCCACGTTGAGGATCGAGAAGTCGACGGTGAGCGTGAACTGGGAGGCGAGCAGCAGCAGGAGCACCAGCAGCTGCCCGCGGGTCATGGTGGCCGGGCGTACGGGCTCGGCCTGGGTTGTGGTGGTCATGGGCCCAACGGTCCGCCGGACGAGGTGCCTCAGCCAGACACCTGTCCTGCCATCCCGCCGCGTGCCTAGCACTGACAGGGTCAGGAAGAAACCTGGGCTCGGCGGCACTATGGAGACCATGACGACTGAGCTGGGCGAGTTCCTGCGGAGCCGACGGGCGGCGATCAGCCCGGAGGAGGTGGGCGTGGTCTCCTACGGTGCCCGACGGGTGCCGGGGCTGCGGCGCGAGGAGCTGGCGATGCTCGCCGGCGTGTCGCCGACCTACTACACCCGGTTGGAACAGTCCGACCACCACAACGCCTCCGACTCGGTGATCGATGCGCTCGCCCGTGCGCTGCGGCTGAGCGCCGAGGAGCACGACCACCTGCGCCGACTGGCCAGGCCGGCCGGGGTGGGCCCGGGGAGAGCCCGCGAGGAGGAGCCTCGGCCGAGCGCGGTCGCGATGCTGATGGACTACCCCGGTCCGGCGCTGATCGTCGACCACGCCAACTACGTGCTCGCCTGGAACGACCTCGGACACCGCCTCTACGGGCACGGGCTGGACTTCGACGCTCCCTACGCGGACCGCTCGATGCGCCCCAACCTGGTCCGCCGGTTCTTCCTGGAGCCGGAGGGTCCCGAGCTCTTCGTCGACCCCGGGGACGCAGGGCTGCAGATGGTCGGCTTCCTGCGCTACTCCTCCGGTCTGCACCCCGAGGACCACATCCTCAGCTGCCTGGTCGGCGAGCTCGTCCAGCGCAGCGACCTGTTCGCCGAGCTGTGGGCCGAGCACCCGGTGATGGACTGCGGCTATGGCATCAAGCGCCTGCGGCATCCGGTGGCCGGACGGCTGGACCTCGCCTATGAGGCGATGGTGCTGCCCGAGACCAGCCAGCGACTCGTGCTCTACCGCGCCGAGCCCGGCTCGCCGTCGGCGGACGCACTCTCGCGCCTTGCTGGCCCGTGAGTTGTGATGCTGAGGGTGGCCCATGGGCCGCTCTCAGCTTCACAGCTACAGGTCCTTCGCGTACGTCGCCGGGGGAGCGCCCACGACCTCCCGGAACGTACGCACCAGGTGGGCCTGGTCGCTGAAGTCCAGCTCCGCCGCGACCGCGGCCCAGTCGACGTGACCGGAGTGGGCGCGGGCGGCGACCTCCAGCACGCGGAACCGCTGCACGACCCACTTCGGGCCGATCCCGACGTACTCGCTGAAGAGCCGCTGCAGCGACCGCAGGCTCAGCCCGGCGCGCTCCGCGAGCTGCTCGGCCCGCGTGATCGAGCGGTCGGTCTCGGCGAGGGCCATCCAGCGGCGTACGTCCTCGGCCACCGGATCCGTGGGAAGGCCGACCTCCAGCAGGTAGGACTCCAGCACCGCGACCATGTCAGCCGGCGTCTCCGAGGAGAGGATCCGGTCCGCAGCCGGCCGGTCGTCGACGCCGAGCAGCTCCTCGGCGGGGACGACCTGGTCGGTGATGGCGCTGACCGGGCTGCCGAGCACCGGGCGGAAGAGCCCGGGCAGGAACGAGGCGCCGAGCGTGTGTCCGCGGCCGGTCAGGCGGCGCAGGAACGGCTTGCGCCCGATGCCGTGCACGAGCAGCCGGCCCTCCTCGGCGGCGATGTGGATCCGGGGCTGCGGGATGACCTGCTGGTCGTGCGGCTGCTCGAGGTCCCAGCCGACGTACCAGTGGTAGTCCAGATGTCCCTCGAGTGCGGCTGAGGGTGCGAACCGCTCGGTGGTGATCGTCCGGGCCGCGGTCACCGGCCGCACGATCGCGTCGGGATAGCCCTTGCCCTTCATGTGGCCAGCCATGCCGCCAACGATATGGCGCGTTCCTTCAATCCCACGCCCCTGCTCCCGGAGCAGGCTGGACCCATGACCGAACAGAGCATTGAGAAGACCTACGGCAACAAGGCGAGCACCACGATGACCGTCGCGCGCTGGCAGGAGGCGGCCTACGTCGACATCGACGGCGAGGGCACCAAGATGGGCGACGAAATCTACATCCCTCACCGCGGTCTGACGACGTCAGAGACCGACTACACCTACACCGGCGAGATCGAGGGCAAGGGCGCCGCGCGGATGATCGGCGCCTACGGCAACCCCGTCGGCGGCGCGGTCTTCGAGGCGTACGAGCACTTCACCGGCTCCATCGCCGGCCAGGAGGGCTCGTGCGTGTGGCGGATCAGCGGGACGTACGCCGACAAGATCGTGCGCTCCCACCTCACCGTCATCCCCGGGCTCGGTACCGGTGGCCTCGAAGGGCTCGTCGGCGAGGCCGACATGGTGCTCTCCGAGGAAGGTGGTGGCGAGGCTTACGGCTTCGTCCTCTCCTACGACTGGAGCTGAGGCCGGGGCCGAGGGACGCGGGCGGCGGAGGACTGGCCGAGCCAGGCGGGGAGGGAGCGGCGTACGTCCTCGGCCGCCGTGACCGTGACCATCTCGGTGCGCAGCGCCATCGGCCAGGCGAGGTCGCCTCGCCAGATCTCGGTGAGCGTACGGAGGCCGCAGGTGAGCCACGCATCGACCTCGAAGCCGGGGTCGAAGTCGCAGACCTCGGCCTGGTCGGCGGCGACGACGAGCCACCAGCGGGCGACCTTCGGATCGACGTCGGTGAGGCCGAACTCGACCACGGTTCGCTGCCGTGGCCATACGTCGATCGGGATCGTGCGCCGCATGTCCCAGAAGAGCAGGTGCGGGTCGAGGTCGGTTTGACCCAGCGATCCGATCCAGCGCGCGCCCCACTCGTTGAGCGCGGTCACGACCGTGGCGAGCTCCTGGCCAGAGTCGGTGAGGTGGTAGGACGTGCGCTTCCCCTCGCCGCGCTGCTGGATGATGCCTGCGCGCTCCAGGGTGCGCAGCCGTTTGGAGAGCAGGGCCGGCGACATCTTGGGCACCCCTCGACGCAGCTCGTTGAAGTGGGTGCTGCCGAGCAGCAGCTCGCGGACGACGAGCAGCGTCCACCGCTCGTCGAGCACCTCCATGGCCTTCGCCATCGGACAGAACTGGCCGTATCCCGCCATCGGACCGCCTCTCTCGTGCGGCCCGAGATCCGCTCCTCTCAGTAGACCGCTGGCGGGAACGGGTGGCAAGGGGTGGCAGGTACAGATCCAGAACCTCCTCAGGTTCAGATCCGGCACTATCGGCCGGGCGCGCTCGGAGCGAGGCTGGGGCTCCAGACCACTCTCGGGCCGACGTCTTGGAGGAGACATGACCGCAACACCCGTACAGCCCGAGCTGAAGGCCCGCCACCGTGCGATGTGGGGACTCGGGGACTACGCCCGGGTCGCCGACGAGCTCATCCCCGAGCTCGGCCAGGTGATCGTCGAGGCGTGCGAGATCGCTGCCGGCGACCGCGTCCTCGACATCGCGGCCGGCACCGGGAACGCCGCCATTCCCGCTGCCCTCGCCGGCGCGGACGTGACCGCGAGCGACCTGACTCCGGAGCTGCTCGAGATCGGGCAGGCCCGGGGCTCGGAGGGCGCGTCGATCACCTGGCGGGTCGCCGACGCCGAGGCGCTCCCGTTCGACGACGCCGAGTTCGACGTCGTGATGTCATGCGTCGGGATCATGTTCGCGCCGTTCCACGAGAAGGCGGCCACCGAGCTGCTTCGGGTCGTGCGACCGGGCGGCCGGATCGGCCTGGTCAGCTGGACCCCGGAGGGCTTCATCGGCCAGATGTTCGCGACGATGAAGCCGTTCATGGCGCCCCCGCCCGAGGGTGCACAGCCGCCTCCGCGGTGGGGCGACGAGGCCCACGTACGCGGCCTGCTGGGCGACCACGTCACCGCCGTCCGGGCCGAGAAGCGGACGGTGGCCGTCGATTCCTTCGAGACCGGCGCGGAGTTCCGGGACTTCTTCAAGGCTTGCTACGGACCGACGATCGTCGCCTACCGCGGGATCGCCGACGACGAGTCTCGGACCGTAGAGCTGGACGCCGCGCTCGCCGACCTGGGGGACCGCTACCTCACCGCCGGGACGATGAAGTGGGAATACCTGTTGCTGACCGCGGTACGCGGCTAGCTCGTCACCTGCTCACGTCGGTGCGTGCTTTCCGATCTCGATCCGGTCCCGTGGAACAATCCGTCCTGTGACTGAGATCGAGATCGGCAGGGCCAAGCGGGCACGACGGGCGTACGCCTTCGACGACGTGGCGATTGTGCCCTCACGCCGCACCCGGGACACCACCGAGGTGAGCACCGACTGGCAGATCGACGCCTATCGCTTCGACATCCCAGTGCTCGCCGCGCCGATGGACTCGGTGATGTCGCCTTCGACCGCGATCGCCATGGGCAGGCTCGGCGGACTCGGGGTGCTCAACCTCGAGGGCGTGTGGACCCGCTACGACGACCCGCAGCCGCTGCTCGACGAGCTGGCCGGGATGAGCGGTGTCGACGCGACCCGGCGCCTGCAGGAGATCTACGAGGCCCCGATCCGGGCCGAGCTCATCACCGAGCGTCTGCGCGAGGTGCGCGCCTCGGGCGTCACTGTCGCCGGGGCGCTCTCGCCGCAGCGTACGAAGGAGTTCGCCAAGGCCGTCGTCGACGCCGGCGTCGACCTCTTCGTCATCCGCGGCACCACGGTCTCGGCCGAGCACGTCTCCTCGCAGTCCGAGCCGCTCAACCTCAAGGAGTTCATCTACGAGCTCGACGTACCGGTGATCGTGGGCGGGTGCGCCACCTATCAGGCGGCGCTCCACCTGATGCGCACCGGCGCGGCCGGGGTCCTGGTCGGCTTCGGTGGCGGTGCGGCGCACACGACCCGGACGGTGCTCGGCGTGGCCGTGCCGATGGCTTCGGCCGTCGCCGACGTCGCCGCCGCCCGCCGTGACTACCTCGACGAGTCCGGCGGCCGCTACGTGCACGTCATCGCCGATGGTGCCGTCGGCCGCTCCGGCGACATCGCCAAGGCGATCGCCTGCGGCGCCGACGCGGTCATGGTCGGTTCGCCTTTCGCCCGCGCGACGGACGCCCCCGGCAAGGGCTTCCACTGGGGCAACGAGGCCCACCACGCCGACCTGCCCCGCGGCCAGCGCGTCGCCTTCGAGCCGGTCGGCACCTTCGAGGAGGTCCTCTACGGTCCCTCCCACGTCGCTGACGGCACCATGAACCTCGTCGGCGCCCTCAAGCGCGCCATGGCCACCACCGGCTACACCGACCTCAAGGAGTTCCAGCGGATCGAGGTTGTCGTCGGCTAGCAGGTCCCGAGCGCAGCGAGGGGAGCTGCGCCGACGACAAGATCGAGCAAGCGCGCGACGGGAAGCGAAGCGCCTCCGTCGCGACCGCGCGTCGAGATCTACACATTCCCGGCCGAGCCCTCGCGTACGCAGGTCGAGACGTCACTTACGCAGATCGAGTTGTCACCACGGTGACAACTCGATCTGCATTTGTGACGCCTCGGCCGGCAGGGATGACGTCTCGGGCGACGCGACTGACTTCTCGGTATTGCTTCGAACTCTGACCTTCCATGTTCTTGGGCTACCCCGTAGAGTGACCGTCATCACCACCTAAGCAAGCGCTTAGATTAGCCGAGCACAGACGAGGGATTGAACATGTCGAGGTTCGAGGGACGTACGGCGATCATCACCGGGGCCAGTCGGGGGATCGGGCTGGGTATCGCCCAGCGCCTGGTCGACGAGGGGGCCAGGGTCGTCATCACCGCGCGCAAGCCCGAGGCGCTCGCGGAAGCCGTCGAGACCCTCGGTGGCAGCGCGAATGCCCTCGGCATCGCCGGGAAGGCCGATGACCCCGCTCACCAGGAGGAGGTCGTCAAGGCGGCCATCGACACCTTCGGCAGCGCCGACTTCATGGTCAACAACGCCGGCATCAACCCGAAGGCCGGCGGCCTGATCGACATGGACCGAGAGTCGGCCCGCAAGACCGTCGAGGTCAACTGCCTCTCGCCGATCGGCTGGGTCCAGCAGGCCTGGCGGCAGTGGATGTCCGAGCACGGCGGCGCGGTCGTCAACATCTCCTCGGTCGCCGGCCTCGCCCCGACCCCGCTGATCGCGACGTACGGCGCCAGCAAGGCGATGCTCAGCTACATCACCCAGGAGCTCTCCGTCGAGCTCGGCCCGAAGGTACGCGTCAACGCGATCCTCCCGGCCGTGGTGAAGACCAAGTTCGCCGAGCTCCTCTATGAGGGCCGCGAGGCCGAGGTCTCGGCCGCCTACCCGCTCAAGCGCCTCGGGACCCCGGAGGACATCGCCGGCGCCGCCGCGTTCCTCCTCTCCGAGGACGCCAGCTGGATGACCGGCCAGCTCGTCACCATGGACGGCGGCCTCACCCTCGCCGGCGGACGCGTCTGATGCCGATCCTTCCCGACAGCACCGCGGTCGTCACCGGCGCCGCGGGCGGCATCGGCCGTGCCCTGGCCGCCCGCCTCGTCGCCGAGGGCGTGCGCGTCGTGGTCAACGACATCGACGAGGTACGCCTGGCCGAGACCGCCGACCAGATCGGCGCCCATCCGGTGGCCGGTGACGCGGCCTCGGTCGAGGGCGTCGCCCGCCTCGTCGAGGCGGCGAAGGACCACCTCGGTCAGATCGACACGTGGTACGGAAATGCCGGCATCGACCGCGGCCACGGCCTGGACTGTCCCGAGGAGGACTGGCAGGCGTCGCACGAGGTCAACGTGATGGCGCACGTCCGGGCCGCCCGGCTGCTCGTCCCCGAGTGGGTCGAGCGAGGAGCCGGACGCTATGTGGTGACGGCGAGCGCAGCGGGGCTGCTGATGATGATCGGTGCGCCGACCTACACCGTCACCAAGCACGGCGCGGTCGCCTTCGCGGAGTGGCTCTCGGCGACATATCGGCATCACGGGATCGTCGTCCAGGCGATCTGCCCGCAGGGCGTACAGACCGGGATGCTCGAGCGATCGGGCGAGATGGCCGGCCTGCTCGGTCGCGACGGGACGCTGACGCCCGAGCAGGTGGCCGACGCCGCCTGGGCGGCGACGGCCGATGACCGCTTCCTGGTGCTGCCGCACCCGGAGGTGGCCGACTACTACGCCGCGCGCGCGACGAAGACCGACAAGTGGATCGGCGGCATGAACCGACTCTGGCAGCACGTGGAAGGACAGGTATGAAGGCGTGGCGCATCGGCTCGCTCGGCGAGCCCAAGGACGTGATGAAGTTGGAGGAGGTGTCCGACCCGACCCCGGGAGCCGGACAGCTCGTCGTGAAGGTGCTGGCCAGCCCGGCGAACTTCCCCGACGTACTCATGTGCCGTGGCCTCTACCAGGTCAAGCCCGAGCTGCCGTTCACCGCCGGCGTCGAGCTGTGCGGTGAAGTGGTCGCGCTCGGCGACGGTGTGGACGGGTTCCAGATCGGCGACCGGGTGATCGGCGGCGGATCGCTGCCGTACGGCGGCTTCGGCGAGCTCGCGCTGATGGACGCCGCGACCACGTTCCCGGCGCCCGAGGCGCTCACCGACGCCGAGGCGTCGAGCCTCTACATCGGCTACCAGACCGGCTGGTTCGCGCTCCACCGCCGGGCCAACATCCAGCCCGGCGAGACGCTGCTCGTGCACGCCGCGGCCGGCGGCGTGGGCAGCGCCGCGATCCAGCTCGGCAAGGCAGCCGGGGCCACGGTGATCGGCGTCGTCGGTGGGCCGGAGAAGGCCGAGGTCGCGAAGAAGCTCGGCGCGGACGTGGTCATCGACCGCCACACCGAGGACTTCGTGAAGGTGGTCAAGGAGGTCACCGGCGGCAAGGGCGCCGACGTTGTCTACGACCCCGTCGGCGGCGACACCTACGACCGCTCGACCAAGTGCATCGCCTTCGAGGGCAGGATCCTGATCATCGGCTTCGCCGGCGGCCGGATCCAGGAGGCGGCGCTCAACCACTCGCTGATCAAGAACTACTCGATCGTCGGGCTCCACTGGGGCCTCTACAACGCGCTCGCGCCCGACCTGGTCGCCGAGTGCCACCGTGAGCTCACCCGGATGGCGGACGAGGGCTCGATCAAGCCGCTGGTCAGCGAGGCGCTGTCCTTGGAGCAGGTGGCCGACGGCGTACAGCGCTTGGCGGACGGCACCACCGTCGGACGGGTCGTGTACGTCGCATGAAGGCTGTCATCTTCGACTACGGCGGGGTGCTGACCACGCCCATCGGTGACTCGATCCGAGCCTGGCTGGAGGCTGACGGCATCAGGCCGGAGAGCTTCACCAAGGTGCTCAAGGAGTGGCTCGGCCGCTACGCCGACGCCGGCACCCCGATCCACCGCCTCGAGCTCGGCGAGCTCTCGGTCAAGGAGTTCGACCGGCTCCTGGCGGCTCGCCTGGAGACGTACGACGGCAGCCCGGTCGATCCCGAGGGCGTCCTGTCCCGGCTCTTCGCCGGGATGCGGCCCAACCCGGAGATGTTCGCCCTGGCCGAGGAGCTCCGCGACGCCGGCATCCGGCTGGCGCTGCTCTCCAACAGCTGGGGCAACTTCTACCCCCGCAAGCAGGTCGATGCGCTGTTCGAGGTCGTGGTGATCTCCGAGGAGGTCGCCATGCGAAAGCCGGAGCCGCCGATCTTCGACCGCACCCTGAGCAAGCTCGGGTTGCCGGCCGAGGAGTGCGTCTTCATCGACGACGCAGAGCCCAACGTCCTCGGTGCCCGGGCGGTCGGTCTCGATGCACTGCTGCACACAGACCCGGCGAGCACCCGTGCAGCGCTCACCCGTTTGATCCCCACCCTCGGAGGTGCCGCGTGAGTAACACCCCACGACGTCCTCGCTCCGCTCCGGGCGCCGCGGGGACCCCGAAAACCACGGCAGAACCACTGCCCGGACTCGACCTGGACCGGCTCGGCCCCTGGCTGGCCGAGAACCTCGAAGGGGTCTCGACAGGCTCGACCACCAAAGGTGAACTGAGCGCCACCCACATCTCGGGCGGCAAGTCCAACCTGACGTACGTCGTCTCCGACGGCACCCATGAGTGGATCGTCCGGCGCCCGCCGCTGGGTCACGTCCTCGCCACCGCACACGACATGAAGCGGGAGCACACCGTGATCACCGCGCTGCGCGACACCGACGTGCCGGTGCCGCACACCTACGCGTTCTGCGGCGACGAGGAGGTGCTCGGGGCGCCGTTCTACGTGATGGAGAAGGTCGACGGCCAGCCCTACCGCTACGCCCGCGAGCTCGAGCCGCTCGGCCCCGAGCGGACCAAGGCGATCTCCGAGCAGCTCATCGACGTGATGGCCGCGCTGCACGCGGTCGATCCCGCCGACGTCGGGCTGAGCGAGTTCGGCCGCCCCGAGGGATTCCTCTCCCGGCAGGTCCGACGCTGGAAGAAGCAGCTCGAGGCGTCCCACTCCCGCGACCTGCCCGCGGCCGACGAGCTCCACTCGCTGCTCGAGGCGCGGGTGGGTGCCGCCGAGGCCGCCTCGACCGGGCCGGGGATCGTGCACGGCGACTACCGGCTCGACAACGTACTCACCGACAGCACGGACCGGATCCGGGCCGTCGTCGACTGGGAGATGGCCACCCTCGGCGACCCGGTCACCGACCTGGCGATCCTGCTCACCTACCAGAAGATGGCAGAAGTCTCCGGCGACGGCACCGTGACCGACGTCAGCAACGCGCCCGGCTGGCTCACCGAGGACGAGATCATCGCCCGCTACGACGCGGCCAGCCCGCGTGACCTGAGCGAGTTCGGCTTCTACCGCGGGCTGGCTGCCTACAAGCTCGCGGCGATCCTCGAGGGGATCCACTACCGCTACCTGAAGGGCCAGACCGTGGGGCCTGGATTCGACACGATCGGGGACGGGATCCACCCGCTCCTCGACATGGGCATCAACGCGATGAAGGAGAACACAGGGCGTGTCTCCTAGTCCATCGGCTGCTACGCGGCGCCCAGCACGCACGCTGGCCGCGTTGTCGTCGATCGACAGGCAACCCCGGCCTGCCTCCTCCTCCGCCTTGCCATCGCACGCACTGGGCGCCGCGCGCGACGCCCCTGAACTAGGAGACACACCCTGATGGATTTCGCACCCGACGCCAGGACCGAGGAGCTCATCGCCTCGTTGCAGGACTTCCAGAAGACGCACGTCGAGCCGAACGAGGCCGTCTTCCACGAGCAGCTCGAGGCCCAGGACGACAAGTGGGCCTGGGACACCGTCCCGGTCCTCGGCGAGATCCGCGCCGAGGCCCGCAAGCGTGGCCTGTGGAACCTCTTCCTCCCGGGTGAGGGCGGCGCCGGGCTGACCAACCTGCAGTACGCCCCGCTGGCCGAGATCACCGGCCGCAGCCACCTCGGTCCGTCCGCCCTCAACTGCGCGGCGCCCGACACCGGCAACATGGAGGTGCTGCACGACTTCGGCAACGCCGCGCAGCAGAAGGAGTGGCTCGAGCCGCTGCTGGAGGGGCAGATCCGCAGCGCCTTCGCGATGACCGAGCCGGCCGTCGCCTCCTCCGACGCGACCAACATCGAGACCTCGATCGTGGCCGACGGCGACGCATACGTCATCAACGGCCGCAAGTGGTGGATCACCGGCGCGATGAACCCCAACGCCAAGATCTTCATCGTGATGGGCAAGACCGACCCGACCGCCGAACGCCACAAGCAGCAGTCGATGATCCTGGTGCCTCGCGACACCCCGGGCCTGGAGATCAAGCGCGGGATGGAGGTCTTCGGCTACGACGACCACGACCACGGCGGTCACGCCGAGCTGATCTTCTCCGACGTCCGGGTGCCGGCGGGCAACCTCATCGGGACCGAGGGCATGGGCTTCGCGATCGCGCAGGCGCGCCTGGGTCCGGGCCGCATCCACCACTGCATGCGTTCGATCGGGCTCGCCGAGCGGGCGATCGAGCTGATGTGCGCCCGGGTGGAGGACCGGGTCGCCTTCGGCAAGCCGCTCTCCGAGCAGGGCGTGATCCGGGACTGGATCGCCGAGTCCCGGGTGCGGATCGAGCAGCTGCGGCTCCTCGTCCTCAAGACCGCCTGGCTCATGGACACCGTCGGCAACAAGGGCGCCCACACCGAGATCCAGGCGATCAAGATCGCCACCCCGGCGACCGTTCAGTGGATCCTCGACAAGGCCATCCAGGCACACGGCGCAGGCGGGCTCTCGCAGGACTTCCCGCTGGCGCGCGCCTACGCCGGGATCCGGACCCTCCGGTTCGCCGACGGCCCCGACGAGGTCCACAAGAACGCGTTGGCGAAGGCGGAGCTGCGCAAGCAGGCCGCACGCCGGGAAGGACGACAGTGATGTCACCCGACAGCGATCTCGACAGGCTCGGCGACCTGGTCGCGGAGTTCCTGGCAGAGCACCCGGTCGAGACGACCGAGCCGAGTGCCTTCCTGCATGCCCGCTACCGGGCCGGCCTGGCCTGGGTCGCCTTCCCGGAGGGCTACGGCGGGCTCGGGCTGTCCCGGGCGATGCAGCCGAAGGTCGACAAGCTCTTCGCGGCGGCAGGCGCTCCCGACAACAACCCGCGGCGCAACGGGATCGGGCTCGGCATGGCCGCGCCGACGATCCTCGCCTACGGCACCCCGGAGCAGAAGTCGCGGTTCCTGGAGCCGCTGTGGTGCGGTGACGAGATCTGGTGCCAGCTCTTCTCCGAGCCCGGCGCCGGCTCCGACCTCGCCGGGCTGGCGACCCGGGCGGTCCTCGACGGTGACGAGTGGGTCGTCAACGGGCAGAAGGTGTGGACCTCTGGGGCCCACAACGCGGACTTCGCGATCCTCGTCGCCCGCACCGATCCGGACGTTCCGAAGCACCGCGGTCTGACCTACTTCTTGTGCGATATGCACGATCCGGGCGTCGAGGTGCGGCCGCTGCGCCAGATCACCGGCGAGGCCGAGTTCAACGAGGTCTTCCTGACCGACGTGCGGATCCCTGACGCCCACCGGCTCGGTGCGGTCGGTCAGGGCTGGGAGGTCGCCAACGCCACCCTCAACAACGAGCGTGTCGCCATCGGCGGCGCCGCCATGCCCCGTGAGGGCGGGTTGCTCGGCATCGTCGCCGAGTCGTGGCGTACGCGGCCGGACAACCACACCCCGGAGCTGCGCGACCGGCTCCTGAAGCTGTGGGTCGAGTCGGAGGTGGCTCGGCTGACCGGGTCGCGACTGCGGCAGAAGCTGGCCGTCGGCCAGCCCGGTCCCGAGGGATCGGCGATGAAGCTGACGTTCGCCAACATCAACCAGCGGCTCACCGGGCTCGATCTCGAGCTCAGCGGTGAGGACGGCCTCCGCTACGAGGACGGCGACGGCTGGGCGATGGTCCGGCCCGAGCACGTCGACTTCTCCGGCCGCGACGCCGTCTACCGCTACCTGCGCGCCAAGGGCAACTCGATCGAGGGCGGCACCTCGGAGATCTTGCGCAACATCGTCGCCGAGCGCGTCCTCGGCCTCCCCGGTGAGCACCGGGTCGACAAGGACGTCGCCTGGAAGGCCATCCCCCGATGAGCACAGCACCGATCAAGGAGTCCGCGATGAGCACAGTCGACGTCGAGCTGCTCGACAACGAGGTCGATGTCGACCTGCGTTCCACGGTCAGGTCGTTCCTGGCCGAGCGCTGCGATCCGACGGAGGTCGTCAAGGCGTACGACGGCGACCGGTCGCTCACCCAGGTCCTGTGGAAGGGGCTGGCGGTCGAGCTCGGGCTCGCGGGGCTGCTGATCCCGGAGACGTACGGCGGTGCCGGAGCGTCTGCCCGTGAGGCAGCTGTGGTCCTGGAGGAGCTGGGCCGGGCGGCTGCTCCGGTGCCGTTCCTGACCAGCTCGGTGGTGGCCGCCTCGGCGCTGCTGGCCGGGCCGACCGAGGCAGGTGCCGATCTGCTCGCCGGGTTGGCCTCGGGGGAGCGGACGGCCGCCCTGACCGTGCCGTTGTCGGCCGCGGCCTTCTCGGCGGCGGCCTCCTCGGGGGTCTCGGCGAGCTCGACCACTGTTCGCTCCGTGGCCGGCGCGTTGGAGGCGGACACCCTCCTGGTGCCGGTCGCGACGCCCGACGGCATCGAGATCCGGGCCCTCTCCGCCGAGCAGGCGACGATCACCCCGGTCTCCTCGCTCGACATGACCCGCCAGCTCGCCGATGTCACCCTCGACCCGGCCGCGGGCGAGGTGGTCGTGGCCGCTGAGCACGGTGCCGACGCCGTACGCTCCGGTCTGCTGGCCGGCGCCGCGCTGATGGCCTCGGAGCAGGTCGGGGTGGCGCAGTGGTGCTTGACCACGACGGTGGACTACCTGAAGGTGCGGCGCCAGTTCGGCCGCATCGTCGGTGGCTACCAGGCGCTCAAGCACCGGCTCGCCGACCTCTACACCAGCGTCGAAGGCGCCGGCGCGGCCGCGCGCTACGCCGCCGGCGCGCTGGCTCTCGGAAGCGCCGAGGAGGCCGAGATCGCGACCCACGTCGCGGCCGCGTACTGCGGTGACCTCGCCGTCACCGCGGCCGAGGAGGCGGTGCAGCTGCACGGCGGCATCGGGATGACGTGGGAGCACCCCGCTCACCTCTACCTCAAGCGAGCCAAGGCCGACCAGATCGCGTACGGCCTCCCGGGCGCCCACCGCGACCGCCTCGGCCACCTCGTCGACCTCTGACCCACCCGCCGAATCTGTAGTTGTGGGCGACGAAACTGTACTTTCGTCGCCGGGGTCTTTCCGTCCTGCCGCGCGTAACGAGCATCTTTACTCGTAGTGCAATTTCGCCGAGTCCACGGTTGAGACAGCGCCCAAGTCGT